>JBFYUV010000208.1:0-4180 GCA_041299865.1 Chloroflexota bacterium | reverse complement strand
GCATGAAGTTCAGGAGACAGACGGGCACTCGGTCGGGGATCCCTCCGGACAGGACCACCTGGCAACGCTCGACCGATGTCAACTCGACCATGTTCGACGGCTCCTGTCCATGATCCCTCGAGCGCGCGTCCGATAACGGCCCGCCCGCCCGCGACAGGTCCGATGCTACGCGCAGTACACCCGTGCCTGCTCTCGACCGATGGCCCCTGCCGTTCGTCCTCCAGGCACGCGACGACCAGCCTTGACTCGCCCGACGCCAAGGCCTACGGTGCTTGCTGGCCTCCGTGACGGAGGGCGTCGGGGAGGCGGTCGGGGCCGGGTCGAACGATCGGCCCGCTCATCGCAGCGCACGTGCACCGTGCGGAGGGAGAGGCATGAACAGAGCGCTACGAGTCCTGGTCGTCCTGGCATCGGTGGCGATGCTGGCCAGTGTGCCCATGGCAGCGACAGCACAGGACGAATCGAAGGACCTCACGTTCTACGTCGTCACGCACGGCGCGGCGTCCGATCCCTACTGGGTCATCGTCAATGACGCTGCCGTGCAGGCGGGCGCCGACCTGGGCGTGAAGGTGAATGTCTCCTTCGCCCAGAACGACATCGCCGCGCAGAAGGAATCCTTCAACGCCGCCATCGCCGCAGGCGCGGACGGCATCGCCGTCTCCAGCCCCGAGACGGGCGCGTTCGTCGAGGAGACCCAGGCAGCCCTGGACGCCGGCATCCCGGTCGTCTATCTCGACACGGACGACGTGACATCGGGCCGGCTCGCCTACGTGGGCGCCAACCTCTTCACCCTCGGGACGACGTGGGCGTCGTTCCTCGTGGACAACGGCTTCCTCAAGGGAGGTGACTTCGTGTGGATGCCCGTCGAGGTCCCTGGTGCGGCCTACCAGGTTCTGGCGACCGAGGGCATCAGCAGCATCTTCGACCCGCTCGGCATCACGTACGAGGTCTTCGATGCCGGCTACGACCCGGCGCAGTCCCTCTCCAACATGACCGATTACCTGACGTCCCACAAGGACGACGTGAGTGCCATCATCGGCCTCGGCGACCTCGTCATGACGAACATCAAGCCGGCCTTCGACGCCGCCGGCATCGAGAAGGGCTCGATCCCGGTCACGGGCTGGGGCAGCACCAACGAGACCGCCAACGAGGTCAAGGAAGGCTACGTGAACGCCGCTATCTGGGCCTATCCGGATGCCGCAGGGTACGACTCGGTCGTTCTGCTCAACAAGGCTGCGACCGGTTTCACCATCGGCTACGACATCCCCACGCAGACCCTGTACGACGCCTCGACGGCCGACAAGTACATCGCGCTGACGCAGTGACGCATGTCGATCGCGGCGCCAGCGTGACGCTGCAGATCGAGCGTGCCATCGCCACCCGGCCCAGGCCTCGCGCCAGGGCCGGGTGGTCCCGCGTCCTCCCTGTCCTTCGCGTGCTGAGATGACGAGCACGCTGTCCTCTGGTGCCCGACTGCGCAGGCAGGTCGTCGCCCGGCCCGAGATCATCCCCATCGCCCTCCTGGTGGGTGCCTGGGTCGTCCTGGGGCTCGTCGACGACTCATTCCTGTCGTTCGCGAACCTCGGCAACATGTTCGCCTTCATCCCCGAGTTCGGGATCGTGGCCCTGGGGATGACGCTCCTGCTCACGGCCGGCGTCTTCGACCTCTCGGTCGGCAGCGTCTTCGGTTTCGCGGCGCTGATCATGTACATGCTCGTGAACGACGTTCATGTGGCGCCCGAGCTGGCCATGCTCATCGCGCTCGGTATCTCGATGCTCATCGGGCTGGCCAATGGCATCCTCGTGGCGAAGATCGGCATCACCTCGTTCCTGGTCACGCTCGGCATGGCCCTCACCGTGCGCGGCTTCGGCCTCTACATCTCGGAGGGCTTTCCCGAGGACACGCTGCAGGGCGAGTCGCTCCTCGAGACGCTGCTCGTGGGGTCGCTGGACATCGGTTCGCTGACGGTCAACGCCGGGCTCTTCTGGTTCGTCGTGCTGGCCGCCCTCACCTGGTTCCTGCTCGATCGCTCGCCGCGCGGCAACTGGATCACCGCCACCGGCGGTAACGAGCGCTCGGCCATCGCCCGTGGCGTGAACACGGCCAACGTGAAGATCGGCCTCTTCATCCTCAGCGCGCTCCTGGCAGGCTTCGCCGGCATCATCAGCTCCACGCGGATCGGCTCCGCCTACGCCATCTCCGGGACGGGCTACGAGCTCGAGGTCATCGCCATGTGCGTGGTGGGCGGCACTTCCCTGTACGGAGGGCGCGGCAGCATCATCGGCACCGTCATCGGAGTGATCTTGCTCCGATCCATCCGCATCGGCATCATCGTCATCGGGGTCCCGGGCCTCGCCTACAGCATGTTCGTCGGCCTCATCATCCTGGTGGCCGTCATCCTGCAGGCGCTCGCGGAGCGTCGCGGACGAGTGGGTCTCTAGCCATGGCCGCAGCACTCGTCGAGATGCTCGGGATCGAGAAGCACTACGGGCCCGTCACGGCGCTGGGGGGTGTGGACTTCAGCGTGGGACCCGCGGAGGTCGTGGGGCTGCTCGGCGACAACGGCGCGGGCAAGTCCACGCTCATCAAGATCCTCTCGGGGGCCGTGAGCCCCAGCGCTGGCGAGATCAGGTTCAGGGGCTCCGCGGTCCGCTTCAGGAGCACGCGCGACGCGATCGACGCCGGCATCGAGACCATCTACCAGGACTCCGCGCTGGTGGAGCAGATGTCCATCGGCCGCAACCTCTTCCTGGGCCGCGAGCCGACCCGGTCCCTGGGCCCCTTCCGGAGCATCGATCGTGCGTACGTCGAGCGCACCACGCGCGAGCTCATGAACCGCGTCGGCATCATGAAGGCCATCGACTCCCGCACGCCGATCGCCAGCCTCTCCGGCGGCGAGCGGCAGGCCATCGCCATCGCGCGAGCCATGTTCTTCGAGGCCGACCTGATCGTGATGGACGAGCCCACCAACAACCTCGGGGTGGAAGAGGCAGATGGCGTCATGCGCTTCATCCGCGAAGCCAAGGAGGCTGGTCACTCGAGCGTCCTGATCAGCCACAACATCCACCACGTGTTCCAGGTCGTGGACCGCATCGTCGTGCTGCGGCTTGGACTGAAGGTCGGAGACATGGACCGCACCCAGACGAGCATCCAGGAAGTGGAGGAGCTCATCACGGGCAGACCTCGACCGCCCAGCTGATGGCGGTGGGCCAGAGGCGTCGCCTCCCGCGCCGACGCCAGCACGAACCCCGGAGGGCCACGTCTCATCGACACGCAGAGGAGTCGCCATGACTGAGTATCCGGACTTCACCCTGGGGGGCAAGACTGCCCTGGTCACGGGCGCGGCGCGTGGGCTTGGCCGCTCCATCGCCCTCGCCCTGGCCGATGCCGGCGCCGACGTGGCCCTCGGCGTGCGCCAAGCGGCCGACGGGGCCGACCTCGTGGCCCAGATCGAGGCCATGGGGCGACGCTCGATGCGCGTGCCCATGGACGTCCGCGACCGGGCACAGGTCGAGTCGGCCGTGGGTGCGGTGGTCGCGGCCCTGGGGCGCATCGACATCCTCGTCAACAACGCCGGCCTGGGGCCTCCCGAGCAGCCCGCGGAGGACGTGGGCGAGGACGACTACGACCTGACCTTCGACACCAACGTCAAGGGCCTCTTCTTCACCAGCCAGGCCGTCGGTCGCGTCATGATCCGCCAGGGCTCGGGGAGGATCGTCAATCTCAGCTCGCAGGCGGGTTTCGTCGCCCTGCCCGGCGAAGCCATCTACTGCGCCTCCAAGGCGGCCGTCTCGCACCTCACCAAGTGCCTGGCGGTGGAATGGGGTCAGCACGGCATCAACGTCAACGCCGTGGCGCCCACCTTCATCCGCACGCCCGGGACGGAGCCCGCGCTCTCGGACCCGGTCTTCGCGGCCGACGTCGTGGAGCGCATCGCGGGGCTGCATCGCATCGGTGAGCCGGTCGACGTCGCAGGCGCCGTCATCTTCCTGGCTTCACCCGCGGCCAGCCTGGTGACGGGGACGACGCTCATGGTCGACGGCGGCTGGACGGCCCGTTGAGCCTACGCGCTCGCTGCGGACACCCACGCCACGGCCAACAGCGCTAGCCCGGCTGCCTGGAGCTGCCATCCCTGCTCCCGCGCCCGGGTGGCTGATCGCCGCGAGAGGCTGACCCCAA
>JBFYUV010000205.1:0-3769 GCA_041299865.1 Chloroflexota bacterium | reverse complement strand
CCGGGGTCGTCCAGGCGCTCGAGCGCGGCATCGATGTCGTAGCCGAGCGCCCGCGCCAGCTCCGGCGCGACGGCCACGGCGCGGTCGATGCCGATCGTCGGCGCCAGCGCCGTGAGGGCCTGCACGATCTCCTCGAAGCTCAGCCCGCTCTCCAGGGCCTCGTTCACGCGCTGCTGCCACACGGGGCCGGCCGTGCCGGCCGTCATGGTCGCGCCGAGCCGCAGCAGGGACAGGCTGCGCGCATCAAGGGCGTGGGGCACTGCCTGCGACTCTGACGCAAGGAGGCTCCGACAGTAGGCGTTGTCGCCGATGGTCAGTCTCCGCAGGATCTCCTCGCTCTCGATCATCGGGTGTTCGCCTCGAGTGACAGCATGAGGATGGTCTGCAGCCAGTCCATCATGCTCAGCGGTCGGCTGCATCCTCCGCGACGGGGGAGACCGGGCCGCTGGCCGAGCCGGTGGCCGGGAACGGGTCCAGGAGCCCGGCCTCCACAGCGAGGTCCACGGCCTCGCTGCGCGAGGAGGCCCCGAGCTTCCCGTAGATGGACAGGGCATGTGTCTTGACCGTGGTGCCCTTCACGCCGAGGCGCTGCCCGATCTCCTTGAAGGAGAGGTAGTAGGGCAGCATCGCCAGCACGCGCAGCTCGGCCGCCGTGAGGGTGGAGGCGCCGCCCAAGCCGGCCGGCAACGAGGCGATGGACGCACGTATCTCTGCCACTTCCGCGGGCAGGACGCCCAGGTCGGTGCGCCGCCGGATGATGTACTCGGCCTGCCGCATGAGCGTGCGCGCGCCGGCGGGATCTGCCACCGCGAGATAGGCCCGGGCCAGGCCGAGCAGGAAGATGACTGAAGCGGCTGGCGCGTCGACGCCCATCGCGGGGCGCATGCTCACGGCGCGGGCCAACTCCCGGCGCGCTGCCTCGACCTCGCCTCGGTGAACCAGGATCCTGATGCCCGCGATGACGGAAGGGATGGATGCCAGGAAGCCCGCCACCAGGTTGGAGGCGCCGGTGTCGCGAGCTTCGTCCATGAGGCTGACCGTGGCAGCCCAGTCCCCCTGGTCCGCGGCCCGCATGGCGCGATGCCCGAGGATGCAGTAGGTGAGCGCCTCGTGGCGGGCGCTGCGGGCTGCGGTGAGCGCATCGGTGACGGCTGCGTCACCGGCTTCCCGGTCACCGCGCGTGAACAGGGCGATGGACAGCATCCAGAGCGCGAAATCCCGCCACGGACTGCCCTCGGGCTCGAGCTCGACCGCGCGCCGAGCGTTGGCCAGCATGTCGCCCGCGCCATGCCGACCCATGGTCGTGCGCAGTATCGCCCGGCTCGACTCGAACGAGGCGGTCCCATCCGGCGGCCGGCCGGCGAAGGAGCCTCGCTCGGCGATGTCCGCGAAGTGCAGCGCCCGGGGGGTATCGTCGGTGCCGATGCACTCCCAGGCCGCCAGGATGGCCAGCCATGGCCGCTCTTCGAGCTCCGCGTCGCTGAAGCGCGCCAGCCACGACTGCGTCAGGGCACGCCTGCCGGACCAGTGGTTTTCCAGCATCATCCTGCCCACGAACTCGGCCGCCAGGTCGAGATCAGCGGCCGAGAAGGCCTGGGCGACGGCGAGGTCCAACTCACCAGCGCCCGCGTGCCAGGCCGCAGCGCGTCGGTGCAGGTCGGCCACTCGATCGGGCTCGCGCGCGCGGAGCTCGGCGACCAGGAACTCACGCAACAGGTGGTGATAGCGGAACCAGCCGCCGTACTCGTCCATGAGCAGGGTCGAGCGGGCGAGCTCGACGAGACGCCCAGCGGATCCGGTGCCGTCGGTCACCTCGTCGCAGAGGGGCCCGTTGAGTCGCTCAAGGATCGAGGTGCGGGTCAGGAACTCGACCTCCTGCTCGGATCGCCGCTCGAGCAGCTCCGAGCGGAGGTAGTCGGACAGGGCCGGGCTGGCATCGAGTGAGCGCAGCACGTCGGCCTGTGCCGGCCCGGCAGCAGCCTTGGCAGCCAGGGCCAGCAGGGCCGGCCAGCCCTCCGTTCTTCGGGCGAGCTGCTCGATCACGGGGGCCGACAGCGCGGTCCCCAACCGGCTGGCCAGGGCCGCCGCCTCGCTGACGTCCATGGCCAGGTCGGCAGGTCCGATCTCCAGCAGCATCGGCTCGTGCGCCCGCCAGCGAGCGAAGGGCAGGCCCACGGGCGCTCGACTGGCGAGCGCCACCTGGGAGCCGGGAGGCAGGTAGGTCACGAGCTCGGCAAGCGCATCGAGCGAGGCCTGATCCGTCAGGAGGTGCGCGTCATCCAAGGCCACGAGGACCGGGGTCGGGCAGGCGGAGATGGCAGCCAGCAGGCGGCCGATGATCGAGCGGGCACTGACGCTGCGAGAGCCGATGGCACGGAAGACCGACGGGTCGAGCGGCTCGCTGCGATCCAGGGCAGCCGCCAGGTAGCCAAGGAAGACGACCGGGTCGTTGTCGAGGTCGTCGACGGTCAGCCAGGCCGCCTGGCGCGGCCCATCCGTGGCCCACTGCGCAAGAAGCGTCGTCTTGCCATAGCCGGGGGGCGCGACGATGGAGACGAGCTGCCGGTCGCTGGCAGCCTTGAGCCGCCTCAGGACCCCGCTCCGCGGCACCGACCCGACGACGCTGCGCGGGACGAGGAGCTTGGCTTCGAGGAGACCCGAAGGCGGCGGCTCGGAGGCTCCACGAATGAGCGGGTGGGAAGCCCCGAGGCTCATCGCTATCGGGGTGAGGCTGGCAGAAGCCCCAGGCCGGTGGTCGCGCCCATGGGGTTCCCGCGCAGGAGCGGCTGCGACATGGACCTCAAGGTTACCGGAGCGGGAGCCGATCGATCATCAGCAGCCGGCGCAAGGGTCGGTCGGCGCGTGTCCGGGTCGTGCGGCGGTGGCGAGCCCGGCGCCCTCAGGCGAGCAGGCTGGCGGTCGGCGAGGACGGGGTGGACAAGCGCATCAGCCACCTTGCCATGGCCCTCCAGATGGGCGCCACCGTGTACGACCTTGAAGAGGCTGAGCTGTGCTACGCGCCCCCCTTCGGCAGTGCCAAGGACCCCGTCAACTTCGCCGGCATGGTGGCGGCCGATGTCCTGCGTGGCGATATGCCCTTGAGCCACTGGGACGGCCTTGACGACGCCTTCGTCCTCGATGTCCGGGAGCCGTCAGAGCTCGCCGTCGAGCAGGTTTCCGGCGCCGTCAACATCCCGCTCGGCCAACTCCGGTCTCGTCTCGATGAGCTGCCCCGCGACCGGGCGGTCCACGTCGTGTGCCGCTCGGGTCAGCGTGCCTACCTCGCGACGCGTGTGCTCCTCCAGAATGGGTTCGATGCCAGGAACGTCTCGGGAGGGATGCTCTCGCACGCCATACAGGCAGGCGCGAGCGAGTCTGGCACGGTGACGCGAGGCGCCTGACCGCACTGCGCTTCCACGGTGCATCCTCCCCCGCGGATGAGGCACCACGTCGACAGACGGTGCTTCACTCACGCTGCGGGTGGAGCGGCCACCGTGGTCGCGCACCGCAGGTCCTGACGAACGGCCCGGATGAGCCGCGGCCAGGGAGGGAGAGCGATGATCCTGCTCGGATGTCTGCTGGTCTTTGGGCTCGCTGTGGCGCCTCGCGCCGTCCTCATCCTGGCCTGGATCTTCAGCGAGCGTTGGCCCATCGTCTGGGGCGGCGACTTCCTGTTGCCGCTGCTGGGCATCGCCTTCGTGCCCTACACCACCATCATGTACATGCTCGTCTGGTCCCCGACTGGGATCCAGGGCTGGGACTGGCTGTG
>JBFYUV010000201.1:0-2856 GCA_041299865.1 Chloroflexota bacterium | reverse complement strand
TGTCCGGCTCGGCGAGGGTGACCTGCGGCGAGATGCGCACGTCGGCGAGCCGGTAGTTCAGGAAGTTGAGGTCGTCGAGGACGTGTTCGCGCGGCTCACCGCCGTGGACGTCAACACGCAGCCGCGCAGATCCGGCAGAGAACTCCTCGCTCAAGCGCAGGTCCTGGTCCATGGGCTCCTTCCACGGCACGTGGCGTGCCGGTGCGTTCAGCTGGCCGGTCGGTGGTGTGCCGTCCGGATGGCTCGGGGTGAGGGCGCCGGCTCGTTCGCGCCGGGCTCGACCCAGACGCGAGCCAGCGACTGGGCAGCCTGCTCGAAGTGGTACTCGACTGCCGCCTGCACATCGCCTCGGTCGCCTGCGCGAAGCGCTGTGACGAGCGGCGTATGGCGATCCGCGATCGCTCGGCGGTCAACGCTGGCCGCCGAGATCGTGATGTACGTGCGCAGGAACGGCTCCAGGGTCCACCACACGCGCTCCAGGGTGGCGTTGCCGGAGAGGTGCATGACATGGCCATGGAAGGCCGCGTCGGCCGTGGCCTCGGCGAAGGGATCCCCCACCTCCGCCGCTCGTCGCATCTGCTGGATGTAGCCCTCCAGGATCCCCAGCTCCGCCTCCGTGACGGACGAGAGGGCGAGCCACGCCCCCTGCGTCTCCAGGATGGTGCGCACTTCGAAGGCCTCCAGCAGCTCCTCGACGCTGGGGTGCCTGACCCGAGCGCCACGAAAGGCCGTGACCTCCACGACGCCGAGCGCCTCCAGGTCGCGCAGCGCCTCCCGGACCGGCGCCTGGCTGGTCCCGAACTCCTTGGCGACCCGGGTCTCGACGATGCGCGCACCCGGTGGATAGCGCCCGTCAAGGATCGCCTGCAGCAGGCGACCCTTGACCTGGTCGCTGAGGACGCTCCGGGTGATAGCGACCTCGTGAGCCACGGTGGTGGCCGATGTCCTACGAGCCGAGGATCTCGACCACGCCGGCGCTGCCGTCGACGCGGATTCGATCGCCCGTCTTGATGGTCGAGGTGCCGACCGAGGTGCCCACCACGGCCGGGATACCGTACTCGCGAGCCAACACGGCCGGGTGCGAGACGGTCCCGCCGGCGTCGGTGACCACGGCGATGATCTTGCCGTAGAGCACCTGCCAGGCCGGATTGGTCATCTGGCAGACGAGGATCTCGCCCACCTGGAGGCTGTCGAACTCGGCCTCCGACGAGACCACGCGGGCCACGCCTTCGACGACGCCCGGCGAGCCGGCGATGCCCTTGACCTTGCCGACCTCCTTCACCTGGGAGCGGGTGAACTTGTCCGGGAAGCCCCACAGGTTGAGGTACGGGAAGGCCAGCTGCGTGGCCGTCACCGTGCCGACCCAGTCCTTGGGCGGGTACTTCTCAGCCTCGGCGCGCTTGGCCCTGGCCGCGGCCACGACGGCTCGCCCGTCCATGCTGCTGGGGTTGCCGATGAAGGCCCGCAGATCGTTGTAGCGGAACATGATCACGTCGTCCGGGGCGTCGAGCACGCCCATCTCGACAAGCTTCTCGCCGATGGCGATGAGCACGAGCCGGACGTGGGCGTTGGCGCCCTGGTCGATGTAGAAGTGGTGGTCCGGTGTGAGTGGCGCCATCTTGAGGTTGATCTCGTTGGCGGCACGCATCTCTTCGAGCGCCTCGCCAGAGAGCCCCTCGAGGATCTCCACGGCGGCAGCATCGATGTCCGCCTTGAGGGCTGCGATCTTGGACGGGTAGTCGTAGTCCGAGGCGTACTGGTCGCGGACGAGCTGGATGACGGGGTTCATGTCCTCGCGGAAGGAGGGGAAGATGAACTCGTGGCTCCAGACCGCGTGCCAGCCGAACTCCATCTGGTAGGGCGCCACCCGCTCGTCGATGAAGCGGCGGCCCCGCTCGCTGGCCTTGAGGGCGGGCACGATCTCAGGCGCGGTCGCAGCGCTGAAGATACGCGCCAGCTCGGCGTCTGCCTTGACCTCCTCCTTCATCTCCCAGAGGGCGCGGATCTTGTCCCAGTTGCGGTCGTTGGCCGAATTCTGGAGGCGGCCGAGGAGGACTTCGTCAACCTTGCCGTGAGTCTTCTCCATGACCGCCCGGAGGTTGAGCGTCGCGGACAGCTGCGCGAAGTTCAGCATCCAGTGGATCTTCCAGTGGCGGTCGTGCATGTCGATCGCGTCCTCGAGGAGGACGGCGACGTCGGCCAGGCTCAGCTCAGCCTTGCGGTCGAGCATGCCCTCGATGTAGTCGAAGTTGCGCTGCATCTCCGGCACGAAGCGCTCGCGCCACCAGGTCACGAAGTTGTGGCCGTACACGGGCAGCACGGCGCCCAGGTACGCCCCGATCTTGCCCGCGTAGCCGTCGTCCTCAGGCACGATGGGGTTGGTGCGGTAGTTGTACTCCTGCGTGTCGACGACAAGGCCGGCCTCGGCCGGGATGGCCGTGGTGTACAGCCAGCCGTTGATGTTCTTGTAGATCCAGTCGGTCGCGAAGGGCGTGCCGAAGCGGCGGAACATGTGGTCACAGGAGAGCCACCAGCCGCCGATGTCCTCGTACATCGGGCTGAGCGGCTTGGGGCAGTGCAGGTCGTCGTAGACCCAGAAGAGCAACCTCTCCGTCTCCGACGTCCACTCGATCGGGAACGTCTCGTCCCCGAGGAACTGCCCGAGGACCTCTTCCTTGAGTGCCATCAGTCGATCCCCTCCGTTGCTGTCGCCGGTCATCCTCCGTGACCGGTCCGGACGTCGGCTCAGCCGAGCCCCCCGAGCTGCGCTTGTGACCACCGGCCTGCCGGCCGGGGCCCATCAGGACACGTTGGCAGCGGCGATCCCTCCGCGTGCGGCACCAGATCGGCGACCAC
>JBFYUV010000199.1:0-6499 GCA_041299865.1 Chloroflexota bacterium | reverse complement strand
ATGGTGCCCGCCAGCATGCCCTCCGTGCCCAGGATGCGGAACTCCGCGTAGGGCGGACCGTGCTGGTTGTAGTGGTTGGTGGCCACCAGCCCCTGCACGCCGTCGGGGTACTCCAGGATGGTCTTGGTGACCGTCTCGCCAGTGACCGGCGCCTGCTCCGGATAGCGACCGTGCACGCTCGTGACCCACACCGGGTCGCCCAGGATGGAGCGCAGCGCGTCGAGGTAGTGCGTGCTGTGGATCTTGATGTCCAGGTGGGGGGACTCGGCGATCCAGGCCCAGAGGTGCAGTGGGGTGGAGACGGAGACCTGGACCTGCGCCTCGGTCACCGTGCCCAGCGTCCCCTTGGCCACGAGATCGCGGGAGGCCGCGATGCCGGCGTCCCAGCGCATCTGGTGGTTCACGGCGAGCAGGACACCGGCCGCCTCAGCGACCTCGACCTCGGCCACGCCCGTGATGTAGTCCATGGCCAGCGGCTTCTGGCAGAGCATGTGCTTGCCGGCGGCCGCCACCACGGGCACGACCTGCGGCTGGATCCAGGGCAGCACGGCGATGTCGACGATGTCCACGTCGGCCCGGCTGGCGAGCTCCTCCGCCGACCCGGCCACGAACGGGATGGCGAACTCCGCTGCGACCGTCCGAGCCTTGTCCTGGTCGATGTCGTAGACGGCTGTCACCTGTAGGCCGGCGGCTTGGTAGGCAGGCAGGTGAGCGCCGGTCACGATGCCGCCGCAGCCGATGATGCCGATGCGCAGGCCCCTCCCGGCGGCGGGCTCGATGCGCCACCGGGGTTCGTAGCGGCTCGCCATCCGGCTACCCCTTCACGGCCCCGAAGGTGAGGCCCTTGGTGAGGCTGCGCTGCATGGCCAGCACGAAGAGGATGGCCGGGATCATCATCAGCACGGACATCGCTGCCATGCCGCGCCAATCCACGGTGAACTGACCCGTGAAGTCGGAGAGGCCCACGGGGAACGTCTTGGCGGCCGGTGTCTTGGTCATGATGCTGGCGATCTGGTACTCGTTCCAGGCCGCCAGGAAGGCGAAGACGGCGGCTGCACCGAGCCCTGGCAGTGCCAGTGGCAGGTCGATCTTCCAGAAGGTCTGCCAGTGGCTTGCGCCGTCCACGTAGGCAGCATCGTCGAGTTCGCGCGGGATGCGCCTGAAGAAGCCGTCCATGAGCCAGGCTGTGAAGGGGATGTTCAGGGCCATGTAGACGAAGGCGAGCCCGTGGATGGTGTCCACGAGGCCGACGTTGCGCATGAGCAGGAAGAGCGGCAGGCCCAGGGCGATGCCGGGCACCGCGCGGGTAAGCAGCAGAAGCAGCAGGAGCATGCGGCTGCCCACGAAGTCGAAGCGCGAGAAGGCGTAGCCGGCCGCCGTCCCGATGGGCACGGAGAGCGCCGTGGCCAGCAGCGCCACCGCCAACGAGTTGAAGAGATAACTGCCGACTGGCACACCGGTGGAGTAGCCCGGGTTGAGTCCGAACAGGGACCCGAACGCATCCAGGGTGATGGTCTGGGGGATCCAGATGGGCGGCGAGGCATTGACCTCGGAGTTGGGGCGGAAGGCCGTCAGGATGATCCAGACGGCCGGCAGCGCCAGGAGGGTGATGACGGTGAAGGCCAGCCAGTTGGCACCGATGTCACGCCAGTGGATGCGGCGGCGCGTCGTGGGGCGGGGCCTGGCCGCCTCGACCGACGTTGGCTGGGTCTGTGCGGAGCCTGTCATCCCATGTCCTTGCGGAGCTGCATCATCTGGCGGAAGAGATAGAAGGTGAAGCCCACCCCAAGCACGACGCCGGCCATCGACATGGCCGAGGCCATGCCGAACTGCGAGTTGCGGATGGCCAGCTGGCCTGCATACGTCCAGATGAGCTCGGTGCGGTGGGCCGGCCCGCCGTCGGTCATGATGCGCACGATGTCGTAGGCACGGGCCAGGTCGAGCGAGAGCAGGACCATCACGATGATGAAGAAGGGCCGCATCTGCGGGATCGTGATGTGGCGCATGCGCTGGTAGACGGAGGCGCCATCAACCGACGCTGCGTCATAGTGCTCCTCTGAGAGCGACAGGCGCCCGGCCAGCAGGACGATGGTCACCACGGGCACCGTCATCCAGATCGTGGCCACCATCAGCGAGATCATGCCGTTGGGCTCCACAACGAGCCACGCGACGGGCTGGGAGATGAGGCCCAGGGTCAGCAGGGCGTTGTTGACCAGGCCCACCGTGGCGTTGAAGAACCAGGCGAACTGGAAGCCGATGAGCACGGGCGCGAACATCATGGGGATCATGAGCAGGACCCGCACCGGCCCCATGGCGAAGGTCATGCGCGCCAGCAGCATGGCCAGCCCGAAGCCGATGACGAGCGAGGCGTTCACGGTCACGAACATGAACAGGATGGTGTTCCAGAGCGCCCGCCAGAAGACGTCGTCCCGGGCCAAGCGCGCGTAGTTGTCGAACATCTCGGCCGGCACGAACTGGGACGTCGTGTCCGGCCGCAGGAGATGAAAGCCCGTGAATGAGACGAAGAGCGAGTAGGCCATGGGGTAGATGACGACGGCCACCACTACCAGGACGGCCGGGACCGTCATGAGGTAGGGGAACCAGTTGCGCCGCCTCAAGCGCGTGAAGAATGAGGCTCCGTCCGAGCTGCCCGGTGGCAGGTTCAGGCGAGCCGCGTCCGTCGTCATCGTTGGGCTGCCCCCAGGTGGGTCGCTGCTGGCTGGGATGCAGGAAAGGGCCGCACCTGGCGGCGCGGCCCTTTCCGCAGCGCTCGGCTAGTAGCCGAGGCTGTCGAGGAGCTCGTTCGTGTCCGCGACGCCCTTGGCCAGGCCGTCCTCGACGCTCATGTCGCCGAGGATGATGGACTGGAGGGTGGGGAACCACTCGTTCGTGAAGCTGATCCAATCCGCGAAGAGCGGCGGGGTCCGGAAGTCCTCGCTGACCTGGGTCGCAGCGAGCACCAGTCGCTCCGAGTCGAGCGGCACGTCGGAACCTGCCGCATCCGCCTGAACGCGAGCCGAGACATCGGATCGGACGGGGAGCACACCCAGCTTGGCCTCGTCGTACTCGACGGCCTCAGAGGTCAGGAACTTGACGAGCTGGACAGCCGCTTCCTTGTTCTGCGAGTCCTTGGTCACCGAGAAGGCGTGTGCGCCGGCCCAGCCGGTGTGCACGTCGCCGGCCCCGACGGGCCCGCGTGCCAGGCCGAACTTGCCGGCCACGTTGGGGCAGGACTCGGGATCCTGGAAGTAGGAGTACCAGCCATACCACTCGAGGTAGAAGGCGACATCACCGTTGCACCAGTTGGCCGCGACCTCGGGCCACAGGAGGTTGGGCGTGTCGGACGGGATCAACCCGTTGGCGTACAGGTTCTGCATCCAGGTCGCCGCAGAGACACCGGCCTCTGAGTCGAAGGTGGGGTTGAGCTCGGCATCGAAGTAGTCGCCGCCATTGGCGAAGAGGAGCTCATAGAAGCGGCCGGCGAGAGCCTCTTCCTTGCCGGCGAACTGGGTTCCGTACTTGACGACCCCTTCGCCCACGAAGAACTCGCTCATGTCGTACATCTGGTCGAGCGTCTCAGGCACTGCCAGCGGGTAGCCGTAGGCCTCCTCGAACTTGGCCTGCAGGTCCGCGTCACCGAAGAGGTCGGTGCGGTAGTGCAGCGCGCTGATGTCCGCGTGGCGCGGGATGAGCTGCAGGTTGCCGTCGATGGTGGCGGCTCCGATGATGCTGGGCGAGAAGGCCGCCAGCTCCTCCGGAGTGAAGTAGCCCTGGAGGGGCTCCACGAAGTTGGTGTACTGCGACATGAAGCTGGTGTGGTTCCAGGCCACGTCGAAGTCGACGGTGCCAGCCCCGTAATTGGTCTTCAGGTGGCGGTCGATCTCGAAGCCGTCGCCAAGGAAGACGATCTCGACGGTGGCGCCGGTCTCCTCCTCGAACTTGCTGATCGAGTCGTACATGGCCTCGTACGGCTGGCCGCCGATGGTCGCCATCTTGATGGTCGTGCCACTGAGGTCCTTGTCGAGCCCGGCATAGGCCGGCTCGTCCTGGGCCATGACGGTGCCCGCGCCCATCGCGGTCGCCACGAAGGCCGCCGCCAGCGGGATGACGATCCGCCGGCTCGTGTTGGTCATGCTGTCTCGCACGGGTATCCACTCCTCCTTGTCGGGTCAGGTGCGCGTGCCGCTCCCTACGGCCCGTCGCTGGACATCAGTCCAGTCTGCTCATCTCATCGTCAATCCGTATGGAACACCTCCTCCATGGCAGACCACCATTCCCCATCGGCGCGATCGGCCAGGGGTTCCTGCAGCGGCATCATCCAGGCCCACCAGCGCTGTGTCTCGGGGTCGTCGGCCATGCGCTGCATGTCGGCTGCGAAGTCGTCACCGACGTACTCGAAGTAGGCGAAGAGCTGGCCCTTGCGGTGAAAGATCGTGTAGTTGCGGATGTGGCACTCGTGGATCTTGGCCAGCACGGCGGGCCACACGTCGGCGTGGGCGGTCACGTACTCCTCGAGGTGCTCAGGCTTGAGGCCGATGAGCTGTCCGTAGCGCTTCACGCAGCTGCTCCGATCGAGTACAGGGTGGCGGCGGTGCCGCCAAGGATGGCAGACCGGGCGGCGTCCTGGAGGCCCAGCCGGTCGAGGACGGCCAGCGTCTCCGCCCAGACCCTGGCGTAGTCGCCGGCCAGGATGGCCACGGGCCAGTCGCTCCCGAACATGAGGCGGCCGGCACCGAAGATCTCCAGCGCGAAGCCCACTGGCTCCTGGAGGTCGGCCGCCGACCACGTCTTCCAGTCGGCGGCCGTGTTGAGGCCTGAGACCTTGGCGTGGACGTTGGGGTGCTCTGCCGCAGCCCGCAGGTCCGCCTTCCAGGCGTCGTAATCACCGCTCACGATGGGCGGCTTGGCGAGGTGGTCGATGACGATGGTCAGGTCCGGGCAGGCGCGCGCCAGCGCCGGCACGTGCCCCAGGTGCAGGGGATGGACGGCCACGACCTCGTAGACGAGGCCGCGCTCCTCCAGGACCTTGAGCCCGTCGATGACGGCCGGGCGGACGAGCCAGTCGGGGTCGGCCTCCTCGTGGTTGAGATGGCGGATGCCCTTGAACTTCGGATGGGCCAGGTACGCCTCGTCGAGGACGCGCGCCGCCGCATCGTGGTCCTCGAGGGGCACCCAGCCCACGACGGCGCCGATCCACTCGTACGCAGCGGCATGGCGGAGCATCGAGTCGGTGTCCTCGAACGAGTTGGCCGACTGCACCAGGACGGTGCGCTCGACGCCGGCCGCACGCAGCTGGGGCTCCAGCTCGGCGGGCGTGAAGGTGCGGTAGATAGGCCCGTAGTCAGGCACCAGCCAGGGGTACGCGACCTCCTCGAGGTCCCAGAAGTGCTGGTGGCTATCGACGATCATGCTCGACACCCCATCCGTCCACTCCCCGCCGCGGATGACGCCGGTGGCCGGCACGGTAGTCGGTCACGGGCCCTCGAGTCAAGCGCTTGACCGCCCCGGGATCGCGTCGCCGTCTCTCACGTCCAGGCGGCTTCCACATCGCCAAGGGCGTCGTCGAGGATGGCGACCATGCGGTCGATGTCGTCCTCGCTGGCCACCACCGCAGGAGCCACGAAGAGCACGTTGCCGGGGTGCAGCAGGAGCGTCGTGAGGCCCCGCTCGCGGGCCGCCACGCGCAGGGCGTTGCCGGCTGCCAGCCGGTCGGCGAAGTCCTCACCCGTGCCGCCATCGCGAACGATCTCAAGGCCCGCCAGCAGGCCCTTGCCCCGCGCGTCCCAGTAGATGCGGTGGTGATCCAGCGAACGCAGACCCTCCAGCAGGCGAGCTCCGAGCTGCCCCGAGCGCTCCGGGAGCCGATCGCGGATGACGCGCCGCAGGACGGTCAGGGCAGCCGCCGCAGCGACGGGGTGACCAGCGTACGTGTGGCCGTGCAGGAAGACGCCGCCATGGTCCAGGAAGGTGTCCCGGATGGCTGGAGAGACGAGGGTCGCACCGATGGGCACGTAGCCGGAGCTGAGGGCCTTGGATAGCGTGATGAAGTCGGGACGGATGCCGTCCCACTCCGTGGCGAAGAGCCGCCCCGTGCGGCCCATGCCGGCGATGATCTCGTCGACCACGAGCAGGACGCCGTGGCGATCGCACACGGCGCGCAGGTCGCGCAGGTAGCCCACGGGCGGGATGGAAACCGCGATGGCGGTGGCACAGGGGTCCACCACCACGGCCGCGACCGTCTCCGGTCCCTCCGCCTCGATGGTGGCCTCGATGGCGTGCACACAGGCGAGATACCGGCTGGCCTTGCCGAAGTCGCAGGCCGGGCACGCTCCCGCGGGCACCGTCCGGCCCCAGCTGAGCCCACCGTCGTAGACGACATTCCGGGAGGCGAAGTACTGCCCATCGAGCGCCATGGCTCCTGCCGTCACGCCGTGGAAGGCCCCCTGCCGGGTGATGACCTTCATGCGGTAGGGCTCGCCGCGCAAGGCGTGGTACTGGC
>JBFYUV010000198.1:0-4301 GCA_041299865.1 Chloroflexota bacterium | reverse complement strand
GGCGTGAGGGTCCGACGCGTCTCGCCAGAGTCCGCGGACTGGGGCGGCACATCGGTGGGGCCATGGACACGCCGCTCGAGGCGGATCGCCTATCGGAACCCCTGGATCACCGTCTACCACGACGACGTCACGCGCCCCGACGGACTGCCCGGCGTCTACGGCGTCGTGCACTACGCCAACGTGGCCGTGGGCGTGGTCGCCATCGATGGCGATGATCGAGTAGCCCTCGTGGGCCAGCATCGCTACGCCTTCGACGAGCTCTCCTGGGAGATCCCCGAGGGTGGCTCGCCCCACGCTGAGGACAGCCTGGAAGGCGCCCGGCGAGAGCTGCTGGAGGAAACAGGGCTGACGGCCCGCACGTGGCGGGAGATCGGTCGCTACCAGCTCTCCAACTCGGTCAGCGATGAGGTGGCGGTCGTGTACCTGGCCACGGACCTCGAGCAGGGCGAGGCCCAACCGGAAGGCACGGAGGAGCTCGTCGTCCGGTGGCTGCCCTTCGACGAGGTCATGGCCATGGTCACGTCGGGCGAGATCGGCGACGCCCTGTCGGTCTTGCCCCTGCAGGCCATCGCGCTCGAGCGGCTGCGTACCACCGGTGGCAGTCGCGGGTGGGGTGCCACGTCGCGAGGCCGGCGCTGATTTGACAGGCCCACGGGTGGTCGCTATGGTCCGAAGCCACATGGTTCGCTATTGGTCCTTTAGCTAGCGGGTACGAGGCAGCCGGGCAGCGCCCGGCAGCAGAGGCACTCGTGCCCGCTGACGCAGGAGCCCGCCGGGGCCCTGCGTTTTTTGTTGCCTCAGCGTGAGCGACCAGCAGGGATGACCAGCCGAAGGACGAGGGTGGTACCGAGATGATCATCGTCATGCGCACCGAAGCGCAGCAGGAGCAGATCGACGCGGTCAGGCAGGCCGTCGCCGACGAGGGCCTCGAGACCTACGTGATGGTGGGTGCCGAGCGCATCGTCATGGGTGTCGTGGGCGTCGGCATCGAGCGCATCCGGCACGTCGAGATCATGCCCGGTGTCGAGCAGTGCATCCGCGTCAGCAAGCCCTACAAGCTCGCCAGCGCCGAGCACCACCCCGACCGCTCGAGCGTCCGCGTGGGGGATGTCGAGATCGGGGCAGGCGCGCCTCTCGTGGTCATCGCCGGGCCTTGTGCCGTGGAATCGCGCGAGCAGGTCCTGGCCACGGCGCGGTGGGTCAAGCGCGAGGGCGCCACGATCATGCGCGGCGGTGCCTTCAAGCCGCGCTCCTCGCCCTACGCCTTCCAAGGACTCGGGGTCGAGGGACTCAAGCTCCTGGCCGAGGCCCGCGAGGAGACCGGCCTGCCGGTCGTCAGCGAGATCACCGACCCGGGCGACGTGGAGGTCTTCGAGCGCTACGTGGACATGCTCCAGGTCGGCGCACGCAACATGGCCAACTTCGTCCTCTTGAAGGCCGTGGGACAGAGCCGCAAGCCGGTGCTCCTCAAGCGCGGCCTCTCGGCGACCATCGAGGAGTGGCTCATGGCCGCCGAGTACATCCTCAGCTCTGGCAACCCCAACGTCGTGCTCTGCGAGCGTGGCATCCGCACCTTCGAGACGGCCACC
Organism: Chloroflexota bacterium; assembly: GCA_041299865.1. Classification (GTDB taxonomy): domain Bacteria; phylum Chloroflexota; class Limnocylindria; order Limnocylindrales; family CSP1-4; genus JAFMJV01. The sequence goes on along the minus strand of JBFYUV010000198.1, from coordinate 2,712 downwards.
CGCAACACCCTCGACCTCTCAGCCGTGCCGGTCATCCGCGAGCGCACGCATCTGCCCATCATGGTCGACCCCTCGCACGGCACGGGCCACCGGCCCCTGGTGCGGCCCCTGGCCGTGGCGGGCGCAGCCGTCGGCGCGGACGGCATCATCATCGAGGTGCACCCGGATCCGCCGATGGCCCGCTCGGACTCCGAGCAGTCGCTCTCGTTCCCGGAGTTCGGCGACCTCATGGATGACCTGCGACGGCACGAGTACCTGCGCAACCCCACGGTCCACAGCGCCTACGTGCCGGCCGAACCACCGGTCGAGCGCCGACGGCTGCGCGCCCGCATCGATGACGTCGATGCCCGCATCGCGGCCCTCCTCGAAGAGCGCGCGGAGCTCTCAGTGGCCGTGCAGCAGACCCGCGCCGCGGACGACCACGGCCACGACGTGGGCCGCGAGCGCGAGCTCATCGAGCGGGCCGCGCACCTCGAGGGTGGCGTCCTGACGGCGGAGGAGCGCGAGATGGTCTTCGGCGCCATCCTGCGGGTCTCACGCTCCGCCCAGCGCCGCAGCGCAGCCGACCGCGAGGCGGCGGCCGCGGCTGCCGCCACGGACAGCGTCGATACCCCGGCCAGCGGTCCGGCCCAGTGACGATGGAGGGGACCGGGCCTGACCCCGGAAGGCCGACCGGCGTCGTCGCGGCCGCGGCACGCCTGGCGGGCAGGCTGCGGCTGCCGGCCGACAAGTCGGTCGCGCATCGGGCCCTTCTCTTCAACGCCATGGGTGCTGGGACGGCCACGGTCCGTCTCGACCGGCCAGGCGGCGACGTGCTCTCGATGGCCAGCGTCCTCCAGGCTCTCGGTGCCGTCACGGACCTGGCCGCCGACGACGTGGGTGCGACCGTGATCACCGTTCGCGGCGGCGGCACCCCGGCGGCGGCGCGCCTCCCGGGCGATGGTGGAGAGACGCTCGACTGCGGCAACGCCGGCACGGCCATGCGGCTGCTGGCCGGGGCGCTGGCTGGCCGGCCGGGCGCGGCCACCCTGGTCGGTGACGCCTCGCTCTCGAATCGGCCCATGGAGCGCATCGCTGCTCCTCTGCGCGCGATCGGCGCGGCCATCGAGACGACCGATGGCCATGCCCCGTTGCGCATCACCGGCCGGCGCCCGTTGCTGGCCATGGCGCACCGCCCGGCGGTGGCCAGCGCCCAGGTCATCGGCTGCCTCAGCCTGGCCGCCCTTGCGGCCGGCGGCGCCACCACCATCGAGGTGCCCGGGCCGACCCGCGACCACACCGAGCGCATGCTGTCCTGGCTCGGAGCCCCGGTCCGTCGCGACGGGATGGTCACGACCATCGAGGGGCCGGCCGGCTTCGCCGCCCGCTCGCTGACCGTCCCGGGTGACATCTCGTCTGCGGCCGCCTGGCTCGTTGCGGGCGCCCTGCATCCCGATGCCGAGATCCACCTCGAGGGCATCGGTCTCAACCCCTCTCGGGTGGCCATCATCGACGTGCTGCGCGAGATGGGCGCCGACATCGAGGTCGCCCTGGAGGGTGAAGATGGCGGCGAGGGCCAGCCCGATCATCCAGAGCCGGTGGGCAGCATCACCGTGCGTGGCGGACGAGCCCTGCGGGCCATCGCCATCAGCGGCGACCGGGTGGCCGACGTCATCGACGAGCTGCCCCTCATCGGGGTGGCCATGGCCGCTGCGGAGGGCCGCAGCGAGCTTCGCGACGCGGGGGAGCTGCGGGTCAAGGAATCGGACCGCGTCGCCCTCGTGGTGGCCAACCTGGCCGCCGTGGGCGCCAGGGTGGAGGAGCGCCCGGACGGCTGGATCGTGCGCCGCGGGCGGTCTCGCGAGGCGGCCATCCACACGGACGGCGACCATCGCATCGCCATGGCCTTCGCCATCGCCGCGACCTGCGGTGTGGCAGGTACCGTACGCATCGACGATCCCGCTTGCGCGGCCGTCTCCTACCCTTCGTTCTGGACGGACCTGGAGACCCTCAGCCGATGACCCTGCGACGCGTGCGACTCCTGACGGCCGGCGAATCCCACGGTCCGGGCCTGTCCGGCATCCTCGACGGACTCCCGGCCGGGCTGCGGGTCTCCACGGCCGCCGTGGACCGCGAGCTGGCGCGGCGCCAGCACGGCTACGGCAGCGGCCGGCGCATGCAGATCGAGCAGGACCGCGTCGTCTGGACGGCCGGGCTGCGCTTCGGCCGGACGCTGGGCTCGCCGCTCGCCTTCAGCATCCCCAACCGCGACTGGGCCGACTGGTCCGAGCGCATGTCGGTCGAGCCGCGGCCGCGCGACCGGAGACCGAAGCCCATCACCCTCGCACGCCCGGGCCATGCCGACCTGGCAGGTGCCGTCAAGTACGACACGGGCGATATCCGCGACGTCCTCGAGCGAGCCTCCGCTCGCTCGACTGCCCCGCGGGTCGCCGCCGGGGCCGTCTGCCGCCAGCTGCTCGCGATGTGTGGCGTGTCGATCTGGTCGTTCGTCGACCAGCTCGGTCCCGTGCGCGCCTTCGACGGCGCGGACGACCCCGTGGCGCTCGTCCCGGCCGGCTGGGCCGATGAGGACCGACGGGCCCCCACTCCCCTGCGCTGCCCGGACCCGACGGCCGAGGCAGCCATGATGGCCGAGGTGGACGCGGCCATCGAGGCGGGCGACTCGGTGGGTGGCTCCTTCGTAGTGGTCGCTGAGGACATGCCCGTGGGCAT
>JBFYUV010000196.1:0-5021 GCA_041299865.1 Chloroflexota bacterium | reverse complement strand
TGGGCTTGTTGGCGGTGTAGCCCGGGAAGGGGCCTGGGTACTCGGCGATGGAGCCGAAGCCCACGCGGTGCTGGTTGCGGCCGGTGAGGAGGGCCGCGCGCGTAGGCGAGCAGACCGCGGTCACGTGGAAGCGGTTGTAGGCCAGGCCCATCTGCTGGACGCGCGTGAAGGCAGGGGTCCGGACGGGCCCGCCGAAGGTGTCCGGGGCGCCGTAGCCGGCGTCATCGATGAGGACGAGCAGGACGTTCGGTGCGCTCTCCGGGGCCTTGGGGCCGGGGACCATGAGCCAGTCGGCGACCGAATCCCGCAGCGTGCGCCCGGCCACACCACCGAAGGTCCGGTCGGGGATGGGCAGCGCGCTACGGTCCTGCACGAACTTGCCCATGGCCTCTGCCAGGGAGCCCTGGAGCGCCTTCGTCCCCTTGGCCTCCGTCTCCACGAGCGACTTGGCCGGCGAGCCGGGCAGGGCCTGCTCGACCGCGAGACGCTGGTCCGCTTCGAACATGGCGATGATGGCCGCGGTGCCGGGCTTCATGGCGGCGCCGAGCTTGTCGTGGAGCCCCTGCTCCACCTTGTGGTCGGCGAACTTGCCCAGGATCGCGCCGCCGGCCGCGCCGACGACGGTGGCCGCCAGCAACGGCGGCGCCGCCAGGCCGACGAGGAAGCCGACCGCGCCGCCCCACTTGGCGCCCGTGCGGCCGACGCTGTCACCCGTCTTCTGGACGGTCACGTTGCCGGCCTCGTCATGCGCCACGAGGATGACCGCCTCGACGCGCACCTGCCTGGCCTTGACCTGCGCGAAGAGGGCTTCGAAATCCTCGTTCGCGGTGTCGACGGACTGGTACCCGGCAACCAGGACGTTGGTCAGCTGGTCGGTCATGTCATTCCCTCCTGCGTCGTGTGCATGGAGCGCCTGGTGATCGGGTGGGTCCCGGGTCGGTCACCCGGGTCGAGCGTCACTCTGACGATGGCCACAGCCCGCCGCATCATCCCAACCGCACGATGGTGACACACGCAGCCCCGGGCCAGCCAGGAGGAACCCCGCTGCCAACAGGTCGAGATGGCCCGCGCGCGTTGGGAACGACGCAGCGCCACCCGGTCGTCAGGCGCGACCAGGGCGGCGCTCCGGAACGTGGGCGGCCCCACTGGGGGCCACCGCTAGCTGGTGGCGATGGCGTCCTTGGCGGCAGCGGCCTCGCGGTCGATCTCCTGCGCGAGCTGCTTGTCCACGGCCTGTGAGACGATCTTGTCCGCCTTCGCGAGGGCCTTCTCGATCTCGACGACGGCGGTGTCCTCGGCGAAGACGATGAGGGCCGTCGTGCCCGGGGCGACGATGCCGGCCAGCTCATCGGAGAGCTTGGAGCGGTGTGACAGGTTGCGCACCTTGCCCATGACCGAGCCGATGACGCCGACCCCGACGGCGCCCGCCAGGATGCTGGGCGGGAAGACGACACCCAGCACGACGCCACCGACGATGCCCCACTTGAGGCCCGTCTTGGTGCTGTGCTCAGTGACCTTGCCGAGGTGCACCTTGCCATCCGCATCAGCGCTGGCGATGACGACAGCGTCGATGCGCAGGCTGGTGGCCGCTTCGAGCTGCTCGATCTCGGCGTAGGTTGTCTCGGCCGCCTCGACCGTGGCGAACTGCCCGGCGATGAGGTAGTAGGCGCCGTCGGTCACGAGGCCGATGCCCTCCACCGGCTCCTCGGCCGGGGTGCTGACGACGTCGGCGGCCGGTGTCTCGGCTGGAACGTTGGTCGGTTCGTCGGTCATGTCGGGGTGCTCCTTCTCGGGTACTGGTGGTGGTTGACGGGCCGCCAGGGCTGACGAGCGGCGGTGACAGACAGGGCGGGCGAGTGGCTCAGCCTCCCGGTCGGCAATCCTAGTGTCCTACATGTCGGCCACGAGGGCATCCGGGAGGGTGTGACGTCACCGCGCCAGAGCCCACCTGATAAGGTCGAACGCATGGGGAGGCCACTGCGACTCGATGGCGGCGAGCGGCGCGCCATCGCGGCTGGCGCATTCGACGCGCTCGAGCGATTGGCCGACGTGCGAGCCTCCGGGGACGTCCACGCGCCCGCCGACGCGTCGCTCCTGGAGTTGGCCCGCACGATGCCTCCGCAGGAGCCGGCCGACCCGGCCGACATCCTCGATCTCTACGTCCGCTTCGCTGCGGCCGGCTGGGACAAGTCCGCGGATGGCGTCTTCGCCTACATCCCCAACGGCGCGCTCGACGCCGGTCCTATCGCCGCCCTGCTGGCGGCCGGCGCTCACACGTTCACGGGCACCTCCTTCGAGGCGCCCGCCATGGTGGCCATGGAGGAGGGCGTGCTGCGCTGGATGGCCGACCTGCTGGGGCTCCCATCAGGCGCCGGCGGTCTGCTCCTCTCAGGCGGCTCGCTGGCCAACCAGACGGCCATCGTGACGGCCCGCGCACGGGCGAGCGCCAATGGCGGCGCGCAAGCCAACGACACCCTCACGATGTACGTCTCCGAGCACGTCCATCACTCGGTGACCAAGGCCGCCTCACTGGTCGGTCTCGCGAGCCGGGCGGTCCGCACGGTGGCCACCGACGCCAGCGGCCGCATCGATGCTGAAGCCCTGCGCCGGGCGGTCCGGGCGGACGTGACGGCTGGGCGACGGCCATTCCTGGTGGTGGGCGTGGCCGGCACCACGGACACCGGCAGCATCGACCCGCTGGAGGACCTGGCTGACGTGGCCGAGAGCGCCGGTGCCTGGTTCCATGTCGATGCCGCCTACGGCGGCTTCTTCGCCCTCACGGAACGCGGCCGGCGGCGGCTGCGCGGCATCCAGCGAGCCGACTCGGTGACGGTCGACGCCCACAAAGGCCTCTTCCTGCCCTATGGCGTGGGCGCCCTCCTCGTGCGCGACCCGGAGGACCTGGTCGCCGCCCACGAGGGCACGGGTGCCTACTTCCGGGCCATCCCGGCGACCGAAGGGCTCCCCCACTACTGCCAGCGCGGCCCGGAGCTGACGCGGCCGACCCGCGGGCCGCTCGTCTGGTTCCCGTTGCAGCTCCACGGCACGGCGGCCTTCGTCGCGGAGCTGGACCGCATGCTGGACCTGGCTGCCTTGGCGTACGGCCGGCTGGCCGGGATGCCCGGCATCGTGGTGGGACCGGCGCCCGAGCTCTCCATCGTGGCCTTCCGGGCAGCGGCGGGCGACGAGGCCACGGACGCCATGGTCAGTGCACTGCACGCCACCGGCCGCTTCCAGGTCTCGACCACGACGCTCGAGGGGCGGGCCACCATCCGCTTCGCCTTCCTCAGCGCTCGGACGACGGAGGCACGCGTCGCGGAAGCGCTGGACCTCGTCGCGGAGATGGCGGCTCGCGCGCATCGGTGATGCCCGGCGGACCGGCGCGGGCGCGGGGACGACGCCGCCTCGCTGCGTCGGCGGCAGTCCCGCCGATCAGGATCTCGTGGAGTGCGACCGGATCCAGGCGGCCAGCTCCCGCTCGTCGAGATCTCCCGCTGCGGCAGCAAGCATCGTCAACACGACCTCGACGTCCGTGGCGACCAGCTCGACCCCATGGAGATCGAGGAATGCGACCATGGCGATGAGCGCGATGCGCTTGTTGCCGTCGACATACGGATGGTCGCGGACCAAGCCGAATGCGTAGGCGGCAGCCAGGTCGGCGAGATCCACGTCCGGCTCATACGCCCAGCGATGCCGAGGCCGTGCGAGTGCTGCCTCCAGCGCGCTCTCGTCGCGGAACCCGTGCGCCCCTCCATGCTCGCGGATCTGACGGAAGTGGGCCTCATCGATGACGAGTCGCTCGAGCCAGCGAGGCTCGCGGATGGTCACTTCGCCAGTTGCCGCAGGGCCATCCGATACTGCTTGGCTGCGCGCCTCGTCGCCACCCGGGGTGCATCCAGCTCGTCGGTGTACGGCGTCAGGAGGATCCCGCGCTCAGTCTCCACGGCCAGGATCTGGTCGCCGGCAGCCAGGTCCAGCCGGTCCACCATCTCCTTGGGGAGCGTGGTCCCGACCGATCCGCCGACGCGACGCAACGTGATGGCTCGTGGCACGGGAAGACAGTAGCACATCCGTGCTACTGCGCCCGCACAGAGGACGTGTCTAGCTCCGCGTCAGCGAACCGCAGCCTGCTCCACCATGGGCGGTTCGCCCAGCTCCCGGTCGGCCGAGCGCGCCCACACGGCATCCGCCCACCGGTAGCAGGCATAGCCGACGAGGCCGATGAGCACGCCGGCCACGGCGAAGGGCAGGATGGTGCCGTCGTAGGCACGGTCGATGGCGGCACCGATGGCGGCCCCGCCGAGCGTCGAGATCGAGCCGATGAGGGCAGCCGCGGTGCCCGCGATGTGACCCATCGGCATCATCGCCGCCGAATTGAGGTTGGGTGTCACGAACCCCTGGGCCAGGAGGACCGGGAGGAGGCCCACCAGGAACAGCCAGAAGGGTGGCTGTCCGCCGCTGGCGAGGGCGATGCCGGCCAGCAGCAGCGTGGCCGCCAGGTAGCCGCTCAGCACGAGGCGAAGCCAGCGGCGCAGGCCGAAGCGGTCCAGCATGCGCGGGTTGACGATCATGCCGGCACCCATGACGAGCGCGGTCGCGCCGAAGATGACGGGGAACCAGGCGGAGAGGCCGAAGACGTCACCGATGAACAGCTCGCTCGTGGCGAGGTACGAGGCGAAGAGGGCGAAGGTGGCAGTCTGGGCGATGGTGAGGCCCATGGCGAAGCGGCTCGAGAGCACGGCCCGTACGGCGGCCGCCAGCCGCCCCATGCGCGGCGGGATGCGCTGCTCGGCGGGCAGCGATTCGGGCAGCCGGGTGGACCAGGCCGCGGCAGCCAGCGCGACCGCGACGAGGACCCAGAACGTGGCGTGCCACGAGGCCACGCCGAGGACGATCGAGCCCAGGGCCGGAGCGATGACCGGCACGAGGATGAAGACGGCCATCACGTAGGACATGATCCTGGCCATGGCCTCGCCCCGGCTGCGGTCGCGGACCGTGCCCAGGGCCACGACGCGCACCGC
>JBFYUV010000195.1:0-4547 GCA_041299865.1 Chloroflexota bacterium | reverse complement strand
GCGGTGGCACGAGTCGCGTGGGCTGCTGTCGGTCGTGATGGCGGGTCCGCCTGGAACGGTCGCGCTTCCTGGACGTGCTCATGAAGGCATGGTAGCCCGGTGCGTTCGGCGCCGGTCGGGCGTGGGCGGCTGGGCCGGGGTCGGCCAGTGACGGCTCGTGGCTGGGGTCGGCGGGGGTCATCCCAGGCGGGTGTTCGTTGCGGCCGAACGTCCTCGGGACGAAGGTCGATGATGGGCCCGGGGTCGAGCTCCTCGGCACCTCTGTGTTCGGTGTGGCCGTACGTGGAGCGCGGGGCCGCGACAGGTCAGGTGTATCCCAGGCGCTTCGTGGCCGATTCGTTCGGCGATGACGAACCTTGCGGCGGGCTGGATGGTCGGTACCCGGCCGGTCGGATGTGGGCGACCCGGATAGCATCGTCCGGTCAGCACGGGAGCCGTTGCGGGATCTGGGAGGAGCGCAGGGATGACGACGATCAGGCCGCGCTGGGAGTGGCGCACGTTCGGCCAGCGCTTCGGGCCTGCCGAGGCCGCCTTCGCGACCCTCACGCCCGGAGCGGTGCAGGAGAGCGACGAGCTGTACCTGCTGTCTGCAGCGGGCGACAATGTCAAGGTCCGCGACGACCTCATGGATATCAAGGTGCTCCAGGAGATCGGTGCCGACGGGCTGCAGCGCTGGACCCCGGTCATGAAGGCCGCATTCCCGCTCGCGAAGGACGAGGCGGCGCGCGTCATCGAGGCGCTCCGGCTGCCCGCCGTCCCGCCCGGGCGAGAGGCCTACACGCTCGACCAGTTCCTCGACGAGGTGGTTGCGCCAGGCCGCACCATCCGCGTGGTCCGGGTCCACAAGCGACGCATCCGCTACACCGTCGAGGGTTGCATGGCCGAGGTCTCCGACGTGACGGCGGACGGTCGCAGCACGCGCACCGTGGCCATCGAGGCGGAGGATCGGGCGGCCGTCGTGGCTGCCGTCCGTGGCATGGGCCTCGGCGGCTACGCCAACGTGGACTATCCGCGAGGCCTGGCCGCGCTCCTCGATGACAGCCCGGCCCGCTATGCCGTCATCGACGTCGGCACGAACTCCGTGAAGTTCCACCTCGGCGAGCGCCGGGCCGACGGGTCGTGGCGGACCCTCGTCGACCGCGCCGAGGTCACCCGACTTGGCGAAGGCCTGGAGGCCAGCCGCACCATCTCCGAGGAGGCCCGGCAGCGCACCACGGACGCCATCGAGGGCATGGTCGAGGAGGCAAGGTCGCAGGACGCGTTGGCCATCGCCGCCGTGGGCACGGCCGGGCTGCGCGCCGCGAGCAACGCGGACGCGGTCATCGACGCCGTGGCCGCCCAGACCGGCATCCGCATCGAGGTCATCCCGGGTGAAGAGGAGAGTCGGCTGGCCTACCTCGCCGTGGAGCACGGGCTGGGCATCGGCGGCGGCTCACTGGTCGTCTTCGACACCGGAGGCGGCAGCTCGCAGTTCACGTTCGGGCGAAGTGGTCGCATCGACGAACGCTTCAGCCTCGAGGTGGGTGCCGTGCGCTACACGGAGCAGTTCAGGCTCGACCGCGGGGTCGGCGACGAGCGGCTCCGGGAGGCCCTGGACGCCATCGCTGCCGACCTCGCCGTCCTCGACGGCCGGCCGAGACCCGACGCCCTCGTGGGCATGGGCGGCGCCATCACCAACCTGACGGCGGTGATGCTCGGGCTGTCCCGCTACGACCCCGACCTGGTCCAGGGAAGCGTGCTGCCGCTCGCGGAGGTGGATGGCCAGGTCGAGCGCTACCGGTCGCTTGATGCCGACGGGCGGCGGTCCATCGTGGGCCTGCAGCCGAAGCGCGCGGAGGTCATCCTGGCCGGTGCCTGCATCGTGCGCACGGTCATGGAGAAGCTGGGCCAGGACGCCCTGACCGTGAGCGACCGCGGCCTCCGCCACGGGCTCCTGGTCGAGCGCTTCAGCGCCTGACCCCAGGGAGGATGACTCGACCATGCCAGGCGCGGACGGGCCGGGTTGCCCGTCCGATCCGAGTCACCGGCGACTCACCTGGCCACGCCACGGCCGTCCGAGTCGAGCATGCATGAGACGCCCATGCCACGACGGCTGCCTGGCCCAGTCATTCCCCACGGGGTCAAGGCAGCGGATGTCGGCCGCCCCCGGGTTGGGCGCGCGGTCCCTCATTGGCCGCCCCCGGGTTGGGCGCGCGGTCCCTCAGGGGCGGGCCCCGGGTTGGGCGCGCGGTCACCGAGGGGCGGTCGGCCCCTCAGGTGCGGCGAGCGGCTCGGGCGCTGGTGGCGCTTGATCAGGCCGCTCGGAGCGCTCAGGCGACGGCCGGCGGTGCCCCCGAGATGAGGTCACCGAGGCGCTCGCGCCAGGCGTCCCCGGCACGCTGCCAGGCCAGGATGGCACCCTCGCGCAGGCTGGCGTCGGACGTCTCGACGTGCGGCAGGTCATAGCAGTCGAGGGTGGCCTCGATGAGGCTGGCACCAGCTGCCATCTGGACGATGCGACGCTCGCGCAGCCCGTAGGTCTCCACCAGCTCGGCCGAGGGATGCCGCATCACGAGCCGGACAGCCCGGCCGATCCGGGTCTTGTCGATGAGCCAGTCCTCTTCGGCCCCGTCGGTCGCGTCCGCCCCGTCGTTCGCGTCCGCCCCATCGGTCGCCTCGGCCTCCTCGTCCGCGGTCAGGCGGACGAGGTTCGTGCCTGAGCCACCCACCACGATGCCCCGCGTGGGGTGCCCCACCGGCATGCCGGAGAGGAGGTGGTGGGCCTCGCTGCGCAACGCCTGGATCTCCTCAGCAGTCGGTGGGTCGTCCTCCACGAAGGAGGCCGTCAACCTCGCGGAGCCCACGGGCATGACACCGATGACGGGATCGGCACCAGGCCCCAGGAGCACGATCTCCGACGAGCCGCCGCCGATGTCGAGCACCAGCGTTGACTCGCTGGGCGGCTCACCGTCGAGCACCCCCAGGACGGTCAGCTCGGCTTCCTCCTCGTGGCTGAGGACGTGAAGCGGAAGGCCCGTGGCCTGCAGCACCAGGTCGCAGAAATGCGTCCGGTTGGAGGCCCGGCGGAGCGGCTCGGTGGCCAGGAGGACGATCCAGTCGGCCCCTTCCTCCTGTGCGGCTTGCACGTAGCCGCGGACGAGCTCGACCGCGACGGCGGCGGATGCGTCGGGGATGCGCCCCTCCATGTCCACGACGGCGCCCAGGCCGAGCAGCTCCGACTCATCGCGGATGACGCGGCGAAGGTCGCCCTCGAGCGCCACGACGAGCAGGTGGACGCTGTTGGAGCCGATGTCGACGGCGGCCCCGATGCGGCTGGTCTCGCTCATGACTTGCGCTCCCTCATGACGTGGGTGGAAGCGTACGCGCTCCGGCCACCAGGTAATGGACGAACCAGTCACGGATGCGCTCGAGGTTCTCGATGCGGCGGTATGGGGACCCGCTACGGGTCAGCTCGTGGCTCTCGCCGGGCGTGCGCATGAGCCTCACCGGGCGGCGCAGCGAGCGCAGGATGGAGAAGAGCTCCTCTGCCTGCGTGATGGGACAACGCAGGTCCTGCTCGGCGTGCTGGATGAGCAGCGGCGTTCGCATCCGCGTGGCATAGGTGATGGGCGAGACCTGCCGGTAGAGCTCGGGGTCCTCCCAGGGCTGCGCGCCGAACTCGGAGCGCCCGAAGTTGGGGCCGCCCAGGTCGCCGCTGAGCATCTCGGCGGTCATGTCGTAGACGCCGCGGCAGGCCACCGCCGCCGCGTAGCGCTCGGTGTGCCCGATCATCCACGCCGCCAGGTAGCCGCCGTACGAGCCACCCGTCACGCCGAGGCGCGCGGAATCAGCCCGGCCCTCGGCCAGGATGGCGTCCACCCCGGCCTCGATGTCCGTCATGGGCCCCTCGCCCCAGTCGCGGTGGTTGGCGGCTGCGAAGGCTTGCCCGTAGCCGGTCGAGCCGCGCGGGTTGCAGGCGTAGACGCTGATGCCGGCGCCGACCAGCACCTGCCACTCCCACATGAGGGACCAGCCATAGAGCGTGGCCGGGCCACCATGGATCTCCACGACCAGCGGGGCCGGCTTGCCACGTCGTCGCGGCGCCTCGTAGAGCCAGCCCTGGAGGCGCCGACCATCGACCTCGTGCCAGCGCTCCTGCGGCTCGACGAGGGTCATGCCCTGCCAGGCCTCGCCCATGAGGTCGCTCAGGCGGCGCATGGCCGAGGCCTCGACCGGATCCGCGGGCCGCCTGGCCAGTGAGGGGACCTCGAAGCAGACGACATCCGGTGGCTCCGTGGCTGCGCCGCGGATGGCCGCCACTCGCAGGGCGCCATCGTGCGCCGCCAGGTCGATGCCGCGGAGCATGTGGCGACCGCTGGTGAGACGCTCGACACGGCCATCCTCGAGCCGCGTCCGCCACAGCTCGAAGGAGCCCTCGACGGGTGCCGCGAAGAGGAGGCTCCGTCCGTCGGGCGACCAACGGGGCCCACTCTCACCGAAGCCGAAGAGGTCGCTGTTCATGGAGGCATCCACGAAGAGATCGCTGGCCGCGGTGAGGTGGCGGCCCT
>JBFYUV010000194.1:0-15812 GCA_041299865.1 Chloroflexota bacterium | reverse complement strand
CGCCCGGCCGTCGGGTCAGGCGCTCGTGCCGACGGCCTCCCTGCTCTCCGCGCCGGCCAGCCCGGCGCCCCGCGGCCCGATGATCAGGCACTCGCAGGTCCGCTCGCCGTTCTCGTCGATGATGCGGGTGCGGTGCTCGATGCTCGTCTCGCCCTGCGCGATGGTGGCGCCCACGGCGCAGTACTTGCGGGCCGAGAGCTCGACGGCACGAGCCACGGAGGCGTCGTCGATGGACGTGCCCTCCACGACGTGCTCGACGATGATCGACGTGTAGGGCTTGGGGTGCTCGTCCTTCTGGATGCCGCTGACCTCGATGCGGTAGCTGCTGACCGCGACGCGCTTCTTGGTCAGGATCGAGATGGCATCCATGCCCGTGCAGCCGCCCAGGGCGACCAGCAGCATGGCGGCGGGGCGGAAGGTGTCCGGGGACTCGGCCCCGCCGAGCGCGACGCTGACACCGTCCTCCGATGTGGCTGTGAAATCGATGCCCGTGGACCAGGCAAGGCTGACGCGCTTCTCCATGAGCGCAGCCTACTCGCCACTGCGGTCTCCGTGCCCTGCCAGTCGGACGTCACCGGCAGGCCATGCGGACGATGGGCCGCCCGGATCTCCTATGAACCGCTGAGGGAGCCCGACTACTCCGATACGGTGCCGGGCACGAAGGTGCTTGTCGGTCCTCCTGATCCACCGCCGACGTAGAACACCGGCGTGCCGTCCTCGGTGGCCCCCGAGCCGCCATAGACCACGCAGCCCGCATCAACGTGGGCCATGATCTCGTCCATCCGGTCATTCGGCCCGCCGATCGGGCCGTCGGTGCGCACGAAGAAGCCGGACTCTCCGGATTCGATGAGTGCGGCTGAGAGGCCGGCGACGGCCTCGTCCCGTGTGTAGCAGCTCTCGAGTAGCTCGTCTGAGATGGCCGCCACAGCTGATGCGACCGCTGGCGCCATCCCATCGGGGGTCTTGCCGACCGTGGTTGCGCTGCCCGCCGCTCCGGTGGTCGGACTGGCCTCGGCAGTGCCGGTCTCGATGTTCCCCACCGGCGTGGTCTGGGTGCACGTCGCAGGTCCCGTCCCCGGCCCGAAGTCAGGGGCGCTCAGCGTCATGCCCCGGATCTCGAAGGTGCCTGGGACGTTCCCCTGGGCGCCCTCGATGAGCGCACTGTCGAGGAGGACGTCGTCCTGATGGGTCTCGTCGAGCGGGGTCTCGAAGAAGGGACCGGGGAAGGTGATCCAGTCTGGCGTCGGCTGCCCGTCATAGGTACGCAACTCGCGGACCCACCAGTTGTCCTCGTCGGCGGCGAGGTAGAGGTTGACACGCATCTCGGAACCATCCTCAAGCCAGGTTGCCTCCAGCGTGCGGCGGGTGTCGTCGCCCGGATCGGACTTCAGGGCGACGCGCTCGCCAGTGAAAACCTGGTCAGGACCCTCGCCGGGGGCATCCGGCACGATGCGCAGCCAGTCGGCCGTCAGTCGGACGCAGCCCGTGTCCCAGTCGATGGGCTGCTCGCTCCCGGTCGAGGAGACGGCGGCCGGCGAAGCGACTGCTGCCGGTACTCCAGACGATGTGCCCGGTGCCCCGACGACACCGGCCGGTGAAGACGAGGGCAGGGATAGGGCCACCGCCAGCAAGCCCGTCGAGAGGGCGGCGACAAGGCCGACGGCCAGGACGCGGATCGGCGTGAGCATGGGACTGGACCTCCGTCGGGGATGCTTGTCGGTGCCGATCCAGCGGGTCCGAGCCGTCTCGGTCGGCGTGGTGGGCACCCACGAGCGCCGCTTGATCTCCGGCCACTGGTCGGGCACGGAGATGTGATCGAGGGCTGCGAGTTGCGAGCGAAGGTCATCCATCGGTGCTCTCCAGGAAGGTGCGAAGGCGACGGCGAGCGCGCATGAGCGAGACCTTCACGGCTGCGGTCGAGGTGCCCAGGACCTCGGCTACATCGCGCACGCGAAGGTCGGCGTAGTAGTGGAGGACGACCGCGGCGCGCTGACCTGGCGGCAGGCTGGCCAGCGCCTCGGTGAGGGCGGCGGGCACCTCGTCCAGCCGGTAGCTGGTCTCGGGGGCCGTACCGCCATGCCGCCCGCGCTCCTTGAGCGCCCCGGCGGCGATGCGGTAGGCCGCTCGCCAGACCCAGCGTTCCGGCTCACGGAGGGCGTCCCCCCGGCGGAGCGCCTGCGCGAAGGCTTCCGCGACGGCGTCGTCGGTGATGGCTGCGTCACCCGTGTAGGCCAGCAGGCTGCGCCACAGACGTGGGGCGTGGTCGCGATAGACGGCTTCGATGTCGTTGACGGGCTGCGTGGCCTCGAGAGTGATGTCCATCTACCCCTACAGGGACGCGGGCAGCCCGAATGGTTACATGCTGGCGGGCACGTGGTCGGCGCTGGGCGCTCCCGGGTGCTCGGTGTCCCCGGCCACGCCCGGTATGGCGGCTAGACTCGGGGCGCAGTGGAGCAGCCACGTATCCAGCCACGTATCCAGCCACCGGTCCGGCGCCCCGGCGAAGCCGAGGCCGTCTTCATCGTCGGTGTCAGCCGCAGCGGCACGACTCTGACGCGGCGCATCCTCGACCGCCACAGCCGCATCGGCATCGCCACCGAGAACCACTACCTGGGCCACCTGCTGGCCTGGGAGGGTGCGCGGCACTACTTCCGGCGCCTCGGCGACCTGCACGACGACGCGACGGTGAGGCGCCTGGTGGCCCTCATCTACTCGCCCGAGTTCCAGCGCCGCTCACGGTTTCGCGAGCTTTCCCCCTACTGGCGCTGGCTCACGGAGCGGGTTCCTCGCGCGGACATCGAGGCCCGGCTTCTGGCCTCCGATCGTACGGAACGGGGCATCTTCGAGGCCTTCCTGCGCATCTACGCTGACCGGCGGGGCAAGGCCATCATGGGCGAGAAGACACCGGCCCACCTGGCCTATGTCGAGACCCTCCTCGAGTGGTTCCCGGACGCCCGAGTTGTGCACTGCATGCGCGACCCGCGGGCCATCTACGTATCCGAGCTGCGTCGCCGCGCCCAGGATCCCGCCAGCGTCCCCTACCGCCAACTCGTCCACGTGCCAGCGGTGCTGGCTGCGTTCGTCCTGCTCCAGGTGACGTGGGCATGGGCGGCCGCCGTGCACCGCCACCGCACGCTCTCGCGCCGCTTTCCGGAGCGCTACCGACTGCTGTCCTTCGAGGGACTCGTGAGAGCCCCGGAGGCCACGCTGACCGAGCTCTGCGACTTCCTCGGCGTGGGTTTCGAGCCGCGCATGCTCGAGCAGCGTGTGACCTCGAAAGGCGCACGCGTCGGCGAGATGGGCTTCGACGCGGGTGCCGCGGACCGCTGGCGGATCCTCATCGGTCGGCGGGCGAGCCGTGCCATCGAGACTCTGCTCGGCCGCCGCCTGGCGGAGATGGGCTACCGCTGAACGGCCCGGCCATCCCCAGCGTGCGGCCAGGAGTGGTCCAGGACCGCCCGCTGCCACCGAGGTCAGGCGAGCTCGAGGTCCGTCTGCGGGAAGTCGTGCCCCTTCGCGAGCAGTGGGCGCTGCGCCACGCGTGCGACCGCGTATGCGAGACAGTCGCCGAAGTCCAGCGCTGCCGGATGACGCGCACGACCGAAGCGGGACCATGCAGCGAGTGCCTCGCGCCAGTGGGCCGCCGAGAAGGGCACGACCTCCGCATCGATGGTCGCAACGAACCGGTCGACGATCGCGCTCGCGTCTCGCCCCAGGCGCGCTGAGAGCACCACGCCAGCCTCGACGAGCGTGGGGGCGCCCACGCCAACGACGTCCGCCGCGTCGATCTTGTCCAGGAGATGGGTCCGCTCAGGCTCGTCGAGGAGGATGGCTACGATGGCCGAGCTGTCGAGGATCACGCGCCCTGGTCGCCGAATCCCAGGATGGCATCCTCTTCTTCCTTCGTGATCGTCGTGCCCCGGATCCCGGGCGGCAGGCTGGGCCACACGTGGCCCTCGAGCAGGGCCATCGCTCGTGCTCCGCGACTCGTAGATCCACCTGCCAGCAGCAGTCGAGCTTTACGCTCCCGGAGGGCGACCCGAATGGCTGCGGTCTTGGACTCCCCGGCCAGTCCTGCCACCTCTCCGGCCAGGCGCTCTGTCTCGGGATCCTTGATGTTCAGTGCCATGGTGTAAAGATAGGTGATTGGTGTAGTCGTCGTTAACGACCTGCTGCCGGGCCCTGCGTCAGCCTGCCTGCGTCAGCCTGCTGGCGAGGGGTCCGCAGCGTACGACGAGACCTGCTCGGCCCCTGTCGGGTCGCCCTGTGCCTCCAGCCAGCGCTCCGCGTCGATGGCGGCCTTGCAGCCGTCGCCCGCGGCCGTGATGGCCTGCCGGTAGCGGTGGTCGTGAACGTCACCGGCCACGAAGACGCCCTCGATGCCCGACGAGGTGTGGTCGTGGACGATGAGGTAGCCCTTCTCGTCGGTGGCCAGCCAGTCTCGGAAGACGCCCGTGTTGGGGGTGTGGCCGATGGCGACGAAGAGGCCCTCGATGGGCATCTCGCGCTCGGCCCCGGTCTGCGTGTCACGCAGGCGAAGCCCCTCGATCTTCTCCGTGCCCAGGACATCCACGACCTGGCTGTTCCACTCCACGCGGATCTTGGGGTGGGTCAGGGTGCGGTTCTGCATGATGCGGCTGCCGCGCAGCTCGTCACGCCGGTGGATGAGCACCACCTCGCTGGCGAACTTGGTCAGGAAGAGAGCCTCCTCCAGGGCGCTGTCGCCGCCGCCCACCACGGCCACGCGCTTGTCGCGGAAGAAGAAGCCGTCGCAGGTGGCGCAGGCGGAGACACCGCGACCCCGCAGGCGGGTCTCGTTGGGCAGGTCGAGCCAGATGGCCGATGCCCCCGTGGCGATGATGACGCTGTCCGCCGTGTATCGGGCACCGCCCGCGGTCACGGCGAAGGGCCGCACCGAGAAGTCGACTGCTTCGACGTCGGTGTCCACCATGCGGGCGCCGAAGCGCTCGGCCTGGGCTCGCATGTCGGCCATCAGCTGGGGGCCGTCGATGCCCTCGGGGAAGCCCGGATAGTTCTCGACCTCGGAGGTGATCATGAGCTGCCCGCCGGGCGCGAAGCCGGCGATGACGAGCGGCTCGAGGTCCGCCCGGGCTGCGTAGATGGCGGCCGTCAGGCCTGCCGGGCCGCTGCCGATGATGAGCACCCGGGCGTGCGAGCCGCCGCGATCGGCCAGGGCGACCGCCCCGTCGGCGGCCTGTTCGAAGGCGATCGGTGCGATGGGCGCGATGGGCGCGATGGGCGCGATGGGCGCGATAGAGCTGGCTGTGGCGATCGGGGCGATGGGCGCGGCCGTGCTGACCTGGCCCGCGGCCGCAGAGGAGTTCACCGGGGCCGTACTCGGGGTTTCGGCTTCGCTGGCATCGTCGATCATCTGCAGGCCCCCGAAGCCCGCGCCGTTCTCATTCATGCCCTCATCCTAGCATGCTGCCTGGATACTCCCCCTGAGTATGCCTGCACGGAAAGCCCAGAGCGGCTTGCTCAGGCGGGCAGGGCACCCGTGCCCTCAGGGCAGGGGAGAGGGCTGGCCGAGCCCGCGCAGCTGCGGGATGACGTCGCGGCCGATGAGCTCCAGCTTCGAGAGGTCCTGGACGTCGCGCACGCTGAAGATGGCGTGCTGGGCACCGACCTCCGTGGTGCGGCCAAGGCGGTCCACCAGTTGGCCGGGCGTGAGCGACCGGCGGGCGCCGTCCGGCGTGATCGAGACCTGCGTCAGGAACGTCTTCTCGATGCTGTCGAAGTCCCGGCCGACGGTCTCGCAGTGGCGCCGCAGGACGCCGTACTTGTGGGCCAGCTGCCCCGGGTCTGTGCCGAAGACGTTGGTGGCGTCGCCGTACATGGCCACCAGCTTGAGGGTTCGCCGCTCGCCGCCGCCACCGATGAGGATGGGCGGGTGCGGCCGGGTCAACGACTGCGGGCTATTGAGCAGGTGGCTCGCCTGGTAGTGGCGTCCCTCAAGGGCGGTCTGGCTGCCGAGCTCGTCCTGCCAGCCCAGGCGCACCAGGCGCAGCGTCTCCTCGAGCATCTCGAAGCGTTCGCCAAGCGGGGGCATTGGGAAGCCCAGGGCGCGCGACTCCTGCTCGTTCCAGGCCGCGCCGATGCCGAACCAGGCGCGGCCCCCGGACAGGACGTCCAGCGTCGTGGCGGCCTTCAGCCAGAGACCCGCCTGCCGGTAGTGGATGCCGCCGACCATGAGGCCCAGGCGCGCTCGCCGGGAGTGCGCGGCCATGAATCCGAGGGTCGTCATGCCCTCCAGCATCGGCTCTTCTGGGCGGCCCACCGAGCCGATCTGGAAGAAGTGGTCCATTACCCAGATGCTGTCGAAGCCGGCGTCGTCGGCCGTGCGCACGATGGCTGCCAGCGTCTCGCCCAATCGCCCCGGGCCATCGGGCCAGGTGAACGAGCTGATCTGCAGGCCGACCTTCATGGCCCGCCAGTGTAGCCACCACGCCGTGCCGTGCCGTGCCTGGGCGCTTCAGGTGGACTCAGATCGCGGCGGGAGCTTCGGTCGAATGGGGCTGCGTGTCCCACCCCGGGGGCCAATCGACCGTCGGCAGCCGGGTCGTTGCTGGACAACGACGGCTCCTTGGCCGCCTGTCCCGCCCCGGGAGCCATTTGACGCCTGGAGATGGTGCGAACCGCAGATCCCGGACGCCCGGGTCGGCGTCCGCGCGGCTCGGCGGTCGTTTGGCATCCCTGGTGGGACAGCGGCGAACGCGAGGACACGGCCGCAGCGGCGAACGCCAGGACCACGGCCGCAGCGGCGACATGCCAGTGGCAGGGCCGCAGCGGCGACATGCCAGTGGCAGGGCGGCATCCGCGGACACCCTGGCGCGTCGCCACATCCCGGAGAGACAGCAGAGGCTACGGGAAGAGGTCGTCCCGTTCGGCCATGACGACGTCCCTCGTCACGGACCCGGCGCCGGCCGGCAGGCGTGCGCCGCGGATCATGACCAGCGGGCGGCGGCTCGTCTTGCCGGAGGCCAGCTCCGCCACCGAGGCCAGCTCATCAGCCACGGCCACGACGGTCGCCTGCATGGTCCGGCCGCCAGCGTCCGGGGTGCCGCGCAGGTCCTCCAGGGGCAGGAAGCCGGCCACGCCCAGGGCCACGTCGGTGATGCCCCAGCGCCAGGGTCGCCCGAAGGAGTCGCTGATGATGACGCCGACGTAGACGCCGAGCTCCTCGTAGATACGCTCGCGCAAGACGGCCGCGGAGCCGTCCGGGTCCTCTGGCAGGAGCGTGACGACATCCTCGGCCCCCACGTTCGAGGCGTCGACGCCGGCGTTGGCGCACACGAACCCGTGGCGCGTGCGGCTGATGATGAGGCCCCGCTCCATGCGCAGGACAGCGACCGACTCGCGCAACACGACCTCCACCTGGCGGGCGTCCTTGCCCCAGGCCTCGGCGAAGGCCACGGCCTCCGGGCGCGGCTCGACATCCGCCAGGCGCACCAGGCGGCCCTCCGCCTTGGAGACGACCTTCTGGGTGACCACGAGCACGTCGCCCGGCCTCGGCGCCAGCGCGGGATCCTCCAGCGTCAGGCTCCACCAGGCCTCCGCCGCCAGGCGGCCCAGGTCATCGCCCGGGGTGACCTCGGCGATCTCCGGCAGGGCCACGGCCAGCAGCGGCTCGCGCCGCGGCTGACCTGCGGGAGTGCCTCCTGTGACCGCAGGCCGGGGCACCGGCTCGCCCGCGGGCTCGCTCACACGCCGACCCCTTCGGCCGCTCGGCGACCGGCGGCCATCAGCTCACGCAGGCGAGGCGGGTCGAGGCGCTCCAGGTCCTCGGGCGTGTCCAGATCGAAGCCCAGGATGGGATGGCTAACGACCTGCACGGCGGCACCGGCAGCCTCCGCGGCCCGCAAGTGCGCCTCGAAGCTGTCGCTGCCGAATCGGGGCGCGATGACGTCCGGCGGCCGCAGCACCAGCGCATTCGTGCCGCTGCGCGCATCGGAGGGTGCGATGGCCACCAGCGGCCCGCCACCCGCCGCCGCGAGGCCGGCATCCGCGGCCAGGATGAGCTCGTCGAGCACTTCCACGGAAAGGTGCGGCAGATCGCCCGGCAGCACCAGCAGGCTGACCGCCCCCTGGCCCATCGCCGCCGCGATCCCAAGGCGGATGCCCTCGTTGAGGCCTTCACCCGACTGGCGATGGACGATGACGTCGGCGCCGGCCTGGCGGGTGGCGGCGGCGAGCACCGGATCCGGGCTGACGAGGTGGATGCGGCCGCAACGCGGCCAGGCGGCGAGCACCGCCAGCGTATGCAGCAAGAGGCCGAGGACCAGCTCCTCGCGCTCCTCGGCGTCGAGCGCCTCGCCCAGCCGGGCCTTGCCGCCGGACACCGTGCGCATCGGCAGCACGACATGGATGGGCTCCAGGTCCGGGCCGACCTGCGTGGGCGTGTGGTGGCGCATCGATCCGAATGGTAGTCGGGTCGCCGAGAGTCCCTCAGCCGGGCAGGTGCGCCGCCATGATCTCCTCGGCGAGCCGCTGCCGGTCGGCAGGCCCGCGCATGACCGTGTCGCGGGCTTCCACGCTCACGCCCGCTGCGCGCAGCCCTTCGGCCTCCTCCGCGTCGGTCACGTCCAGCACGAACGTGTCCACGAGCCCCGGGTAGCGCTCGCGATAGTGCGCCACGACGCCGCGGGCAGACGCCTCCCCGCCCAGCGACTCGAGCATCCGGTCGGCCGGGCCCCGCAGGGCCTTGCCGCCCACGACCGGGCTCACGGCCAGCACGGCTGCCGGCGCCGCGAGCAGCGCGTCGAGCAGGCCCGGCACGGCCAGGATGGTGCCCACCGACACGAAGGGATTGGAGGGTGCGATGACGATGAGGTGCGCACCGGTGACGGCCGCCAGCACCTCCGCCGTGGGGCGTGCTGTCTCGATGCCCCGCCGGCGGACCTGCAGCACCGTGTCGCGCTGGCCGCGCCGCACGAAGTAGTCCTGGAAGTCCAGCCAGCCATCGGGTGTGCGCAGCTCGGTGCGCACCGGCTCATCCGCCATGGGCAGCAGGCGCGCAGCCACGCCCAGCTGGCAGGCCAGCTCCTCGGTCGCCTCTGTGAGGCGCCGTCCGTCGCGCAGGAGCTGGGTGCGGCGCACGTGCGTCGCCATGTCCCGGTCGCCCAGCGCGAACCAGGTGTCCGAGCCGTAGCGTCGCAGCATCTCCGAGGTCGACCACGTCTCGTCGCGCACGCCCCAGCCGGTCTCGTCATTGGCGAGGCCGGCGAGCGTGTACATGACCGTGTCCAGGTCCGGTGAGATCGCGAGGCCGTGGAGCTCCAGGTCGTCCCCTGTGTTGACGACGATGGAGAGGTCGAGCGGCGTCTGGCCGCGCGCCGCCCGGGCAGCCGAAGCAAGAGCCAGGCCGTGGCTCAGCTTGGCACCGCCGTAGCCGCCGGCCAGAACGGTGACCGGGATGCCCGTCGGCTGAGGCCCGGCATCGGATCCGTGCCCGGCGGTCGGCCCTCCGACCGCCGGGGGTGTGGCATGGCCGGCCGGGCGTTCCGTGCTCACGTGTCGGGATGCTCCGTGACGGCCTGCGGGTGGAGCAGGAAGCTGATGCGCTCCTGGCGCTCGAAGCCCTCGCGGATGAGGCGCTCTGCCTGCTCGGGATCGTCGGCGTGATAGCGGCGCGCCATGGCCGCGATGTCGCTCTGCGCCTGCTCCTGGTCGGAGAGGGCCTCCGCGAGGCATCGCATGCCGACCCATTCGTAGCCCTGCTCGACCACGAGGCTGCAACGCGGGTCTCGCAGCAGGTTGGTCGGCCAGCGGCGGCCGACCGCGGAGTTGACGAGGATGTCATCGCCGCGCAGGCCGAACCAGATGACCGCCTGCAGTGGCGATCCGTCGGGCCCCAGTGTGGCCAGCGTGCCGAAGACGTTCGGACGCTCCAGGAACGCTCGCGCCCACCCCTCGATACGGGCTGCCACGTGCCCTCCTTGCTGTTCGTCGTGCCGGTCGCCTTCGATGATACGAGTCACCGCCGGGACCGCGGGGCTGGGCACTCACGCAGTCGCGGGTTAGACTCTCGTCGCCCGTGCAGCCTCGGGTGCCCAGAGGCCCTTGCCACGGCCCAAGCGGGGAGTGCCCACCATGCCACAGATCCACCTTCGAGCCGAGGTCGGCGACTATGCGCCGTTGGTGCTCCTGCCCGGCGACCCCAACCGCGCCACGCGCATCGCCGAGATGCTCGACGGCGGCCTCGAGGCCAGCCGGCTCGTCAACGAGCACCGCGGCATGCTCGGCTACACGGGCACCTTCAAGGGCACGCCGGTCAGCGTTCAGACCTCCGGCATGGGCACGCCGTCGCTCTCCATCATGGTCGAGGAGCTGCTGCGCCTGGGTGCCCGGCGGCTCATCCGGGTCGGCACGACCGGTGGCATCGGGCGCGGCGTACGCACGGGCGACCTCGTCATCGCCACGGCCGCTGCGCCGGTGGACGGTGCCACGCGCACCTATCTCCACGGTGACCCCTACGCGCCGGCAGCCGACTTCGAGCTGACCCGCGCCCTGGTCGATGCCGCCCGCGCCAGGGGCGTCCAGCCGCACATCGGCCAGATCGCCACCGTGGACGTCTTCTACAACCCCGACGAGGACTACGTCACCAAGTGGCGAGCCCGCCACATCCTGGGCTTCGAGATGGAGGCCGCAGCGCTCTTCACCCTGGCCTCGCGCGCCGCGGCGGCGGGCGACGATGTGCGTGCCGCCTGCATCCTGACCGTCAGCGACACGCTTTCCGAGGAGGAGACCTCGGAGGGCACCTACCTGTCGCTCGAGGAGCTGGAGCGGGCCACCGACCGCATGATCGAGGTGGCGCTGGAGGCCGGTGCCTCGCTGTAGGCCGGTGCCTCGCTGGAGGCCGCCAGCGACGAGGGCGGCCGGCCAGCCATGAGCAGGCAGCACATCCCGGTCGGCCTGAACCTGACCGCCATCGGCGTCTCCACGGCCTGGTGGCTGGAGGCAGCGCGGCGCACCGAGGCGGCCGGCTATGCCTCAGCCTGGATCTGGGACCACTTCGTGAGTCGGGGCCGCCTGACCGACCCGCTGCTGGAGTGCTGGTCGATGCTCGCGGCGGCGGCCATGGTCACCAGCCGCATCCGCCTGGGCCCCTTCGTGGCCAATGTCATGAACCACCACCCAGCGGTCCTGGCCAACGTCGCGGCCACGGTCGCGGAGCTGTCCGCTGGACGGCTGGAGCTGGGCATCGGGGCGGGCGGCCACCCCGCGGAGCACGCCGCCTACGGCATGCCCTTCCCGGAGCGGCCGGTGCGTGCGGAGCACCTGGTGGAGGCCATCGAGGTCATCCGCCTGCTCCAGGCCGGCGGTCCGGCCGACTATCAAGGCCGCCACTACCGCCTGGCGGCTGCGCACGCCTTTCCGGCGCCGACACCTCCGCCCCGCATCATCGTGGGTGGCATGACCCCCAAGGGTGCCCGGCTGGCGGCGCGCCACGGCGACGCCTGGACCTGCTTCAGCGACAGCTACGAGGCGCTCCGGCCGGTGTTCACTGCGGAGCTGGCCGCCGTCGGCCGCAGCGTGGACGAGGTGCCCATCCTGGTGGCGGTGAGCGTGGAGGAGACTGCGGTCGGCCTCTCCGACCTGACGGCCGCCTGGAGCGAGCGCGGCGCGGCGGAGCTCATCATCCACGACGTCCACGCCGACCAGCTGGACGACGTCCTGGCCCTGGCGGGCTGACGGATGGAGCGCGGAGGCGCCGACGATGGGGCGGAGCGGGCATCCTCTGCGACCGGGGCGTCCGTAGCGCGCTCCGGGTCGTCGCGCTAGTCTCACGGCCATGACACGACCAGCCGAGCCGCCCCCCGCGGCCGACCACGGGTTCCTGGCCCCGACGCCCGACCGGCAGCCGGTCGACCACTGCTTCCGCTGCGGCAAGGAGACCCCAGTCGGCGTCGGCCTCTGCGACGAGCACAACCCCAAGCAGCTCAGCGGCCCAAGCGCCACGCAGATGCACGCCACGGTCTTCGCGGGCATCGTCCTGGGCGTCATCGGGCTCTTCGTCCTGTTCCGCCTGACCCTGACTGACGCTGGGCCGTTCTCAGCGCAGGTGACCTCGTCCGGTGCGGGCGCTGCAGCAGGCGCCGTGGCCGTGGCCGTCCGCATCACCAACGAGGGTGACTCCGAGGGCCACGCCGACTGCCGCTTCACCCGCGATGGCGTGCCGCGGCCGGATGACGTGGCCTTCCGTACCCCGGCCATGGCGGGTGGCGAGTCCATCAGCCTTGAGCGCGAGCTGACGCCGGAGCCGGACAGCCCGGTCTCGTACGTCCCCGAACTGCTGAGCGTCATCTGCCGATAGCCGCCCTGCGGCCCATCAGCTGCCCTGGCCGTCCTCTGCGCTAGCATCGAGTGGTGCCCGAACTCGACCTTGCCCACGAACTCCAGGTGGCCTCGGCGGCCGCCCGCGCCGCTGGCGCCATCCACGTCGATCGTTACGAGCGGCTCGAGCGCATCGTCCACAAGTCGGAGAAGGACGTCGTCACCGAGGTCGACCACCTGAGCGAGGAGGCCATCCTCCGGACGATCCGGGCAGCCTTCCCCGGGGATGCCTTCCTGGCCGAGGAATCGGGCGTCTCCGGCCCGCAGGCGCAGCGGCTGTGGGTCATCGACCCGCTCGACGGGACCGTCAACTACGCCAACGGCCTGCCCTTCTTCGCCGTCAGCATCGCCCTCGTGATCGACGGCGAGCCGCGCCTGGGCGTCGTGCTCGACCCGCTCCGCGACGAGCTCTTCCACGCCGTGGCCGGGCAGGGCGCCTATCTGGACGGCGAGCGCATCAGCAACCCGGGCAAGGAGCGCATCGGTGATGCCGTGGTGCACTTGGGCCTGCCGCGCTCGGGCTTCGCTCGCCAGAACACGCGCTACCGGCGGGCCGTTCGCATCACGCGCCAGATGGGCAGCGCCGCCCTGAGCCTGACCTACGTGGCCAACGGACGCTTCGATGCCTACGTGCAGTGGCAGGGCCTCTCCACGTGGGACATCTGCGCAGCCGGCCTCATCGCCAGCGAGGGTGGTGCCGTGGTCACCTCGCGACTGGGCAACCGCTGGTTCGACATGGGCATGCCCGGCAAGTCCATCGGCATCGTGGCGGCCATGCCGCAGCACCACGCGACGTACTTGGAGATGCTCGCGTAGCACGCCGCCTCGCAGGCGCCGCCCCGCAGCGCCGCCTCGCAGGGCGCCGCCGGGTAGGGCGCCGCCGGGTACGGGCGCGGGGACGATGACCGTCGCTGCGGGATCAGCTCGCCGGTAGACGCTGCAGCAGTCGCGGCGCGCGCAGTCGCCCCGCCAGGGCCGTGAAGGCCTGGCGGTCTGGACCGTGCCAGCGCAGCTCCTCGGGGTCACGTTGCGGGATGGGCGCATCGATCCGCACGGTGGCCAGCTCGCGGAAGAGGAGCGCATCGGCGCGATGGTCCTTCAGCGTCCGTGCCAGGCTCGGCGCGCCACGCACGGCCAGGTCCCAGGCGCCCACAGAGTCGGGGATGTCCTCCAGGTGCGGATAGCGCTGCAGGACGGCCGCGGCCGACTTCGCCCCCCAGCCCGGCAGGCCCGGGTAGCCGTCCGCGCTGTCGCCGACGAGGGCCAGGTAGTCGGGGATCGACGCTGGCGGCACGCCGAACTTCTCCTCGACCGCTGCCGCGTCCATGAAGCGTCCGGCTCGCCGGTCGAAGGTCAGGACCCGCCCGTCCGGCCGCACGCACTGGGCCATGTCCTTGTCCGGCGAGAGGATGATGACGCGCTCCACGGACGATTCGTCGGCGAAGCGTGCCGCAGCTGCGGCCAGGCCGTCATCGGCCTCGAACTCGACCATCGGCCAGACGACGACCCCGAGCGCGCGCAGGGCATCCTCGAGCAGGTCGAACTGGGCCAGCAGCTCGGGCGGCATGCCGGCGTCCGTCTTGTAGCCCGGGTAGCGGTCGTTGCGCCAGGAGCGGACGACGTGATCCGTGGCACAGCCGAGATGCGTGACGCCGTCATCGCGGAGGAGCGAGAGGACGGACTCCACGACTCCCAGCGTGGCGCCCACCGGCTGGCCGTCCGCGCCGGCGTGGGGCGGGCGTCCGAAGTGCGCCCTGAAGAGCTCGTAGGTGCCGTCGAGGAGGTGGACCTGCACGGCGCGCCCGAACCGGCGCGTCAGCTGCGCTTGCGGGACGGAGGACGCGTTGCCTTGCCCGCCCCAGCCGCCTCAGCCGGCCCGGCCGCCGTCTCGGCGACCGGGCCGGCCTCGTCAGGCGCCCGCGTGGCTGCCTCGTGCGCCGCCAGGCCGGCGGCGTAGGCCGCGCCGATGATGCCGGAGGTGTTGAGGTACCTGGCTTTGACCAGATCCGCGTTGGTGTGCAGGTACTGCCAGTAGCGCTGCGATTCCTTGCTCACGCCGCCGCCCAGGATGATGCGGTCCGGCCACAGAAAGAACTCCAGCATGGCCAGGTACTCGTTGAAGTCGCGCGCCCAGCGCTTCCAGCCCAGCTTTCGGCGCAGCCGCGCGGCACCACTGACGAGCGTCTCGGCACCCTTGTTGCGCATGAGGATGTGCCCGAACTCCGTGTTGGGCACGAGGCGGCGCTCGCTGATCAGGGCGCTGCCGATGCCCGTGCCCACGGTGAGCAGGATGATCGTGCCGGGCTGGTCCCTGGCCTCCCCGTAGGCCAGCTCCGCCATGCCGGCGGCGTCCGCGTCGTTGATGACGTAGACCGGCCGCTCCAGGCGCTGGCTGATCCTCGTCGTCGCGTCGTAGTCGATCCAGCCCTGGTCGACGTTGGCGGCGGTCTTCATGTGGCCGTGCTTGATAGCGCCGGGCAGCCCGCAGCCGATGGGCACATCAGCCTCTGGCGGACGCTCCGCGAGGACACGCGCCACGACGATGGCCATGGTCTCCAGGACGGCCTCCGGCGTGGAGGGCTGGGGCGTCTTCTCGCGCACGCGCGTGGAGACCAGCTCTGCCGTGGCGAGGTCGACGAGGGCCGCCTTCACTCCGGTACCGCCGACGTCGATACCGAGCGCCAGGCCCGTCAGGGGGATGGCTGCGGAGCGCAGCGCCGTCGGCGCGGCACCTCCCCGGATCAGCTCGTTGGGCGTGTTCATCGGCTGCAGGATACGCCCCGCACGCCAGCCCGCGACAGCCCCATCGCGCACGCCGTGCTCCGGCTTGGCCTACGATGCCCGCGTGATGTTCGACCCCTACGGTGACTTCAAGCTCCTGCCCCCGGACCCCGACCCCGACGAGACGAGCGACTGGATCGCCTCGCTCGACGCGCTGACCGAGGAGGTCGGTCCGGAGCGCACCCAGTTCGTCCTCTACAAGCTGCTCAAGCGGGCCCGCCAGCTCCATATCGGCCTGCCGCCGCTGACCCAGACGCGCTACATCAACACCATCAGCCCGGAGCAGGAGGCCCCCTTCCCCGGCGACGAGAAGATGGAGCTGCGCATCCGGCGCATGGTGCGCTGGAACGCCGCGGCCATGGTCCTGCGCGCCAATATGGCCTCGCCGGGCATCGGCGGGCACCTGGCCACCTTCGCCTCCGCGACCAGCCTCTACGAGGTCGGCTTCAACCACTTCTTCCGCGGCAAGGATGCCCAGGGCATGGGCGACCAGGTCTACTACCAGGGGCATGCGGCACCGGGCGTCTATGCCCGCGCCTTCCTCGAAGGTCGCCTCAGCGAATCGCAGCTCGACCACTTCCGGCGCGAGGTCGTGCCCGGCCAGGGCCTCTCCTCGTACCCCCATCCGCGCCTCATGCCCGACTTCTGGGAGTTCCCCTCGGTCTCCATGGGCCTCT
>JBFYUV010000193.1:0-3454 GCA_041299865.1 Chloroflexota bacterium | reverse complement strand
CTGGTTGGCCACCTCCATGCTGTGGACGATCCAGGTCGCGGCCGGCGTGCTGGGCCACGTCACGGGCGCCTGGCTTGGCCACTCCGCCGTGCGACGCGAGCACCAGGACGGCCGTCACATCAGCCAGTGGCCCCTGGCGGCACTCATGATCGGACTGACGGTGCTGGCCCTCTGGTCGCTGGGCCAGAACCTCGTCTTCGTGTCGGAGATGGGGCCGGGCATCGCGCCCGACGTCGGCGGGACCCAGGGCGGATGAGCTCGGGGCGACTGAGCCAACCGCTCACCGACGAGCCCGGACCGGACCCGACAGTCGACCGCGTCACACGCCTCCCCTTCGAGGTGGATGCCGCCCTGACCATGGGGCCGCTGCGGCACGGCCCTCACGACCCCACCATCCACTTCGAGGGGCCGGTGGCCTGGTGGGCGCTGCGCACCGCGGACGGAGCCGCCACCCTGCGCCTCTCACCGGCCCGCGAGGGGTGGCGAGTCATGGCCTGGGGCCCCGGCGCCGAGCTGGCCGCGGCCGGGGTGCCACGGCTGCTGGGTGCCGAGGACGACCCTGATGCCCTGGTGCTGCCACGCGGTCTCCTGCGGGACCTGGCGCGCCGCCTGCCCGGCCTGCGCTTCGGTCGGAGCGACAAGGTCCTGGCCTCGCTCGTGCCCGCCATCATCGAGCAGAAGGTCACCGGGCCTGAGGCGCAGCGAGCCTACCGCCGACTCGTGCTGCGCTACGGGGAGCCGGCACCGGGCCCCGGTCGGCTGCATCTGCCGCCGGCTGCTCCCGTGCTTGCCGCGCTTCCCTACTTCGAGCTGCACCCGCTGGGCCTCGAGCAACGACGGGCGGGCACGCTCATCGGCGCCGCCCGGGAGGCCGAGCGGCTCGAATCGGCAGTCGGCCTGCCAGCGGAGCAGGCGTTGGCTCTCCTGCGGTCGGTGCCCGGTGTGGGCGCCTGGACCGCAGCCGAGACGGCGCGGGCGGCCTTCGGCGATCCGGATGCCATCAGCGTGGGCGACTTCCACCTGCCCGATCTGGTCTGCTGGGCCCTGGCCGGGGAGCCGCGCGGCGATGATGCGCGCATGCTGGAGCTGCTGGAGCCGTACCGCGGCCAGCGCGCAAGGCTGGTGCGCATCCTGGAGCTCTCCGGGATCGTGCCGCCGCGATACGGCCCGCGCATGCGGACTCGCTCCATCGAGCGGCTCTGACGGGTCGTGAGCGATCAGGGGTGACATCGTGAGCGATCAGGGGTTGACAAGGTTGTGAGTAGTCACTAACCTACGGGCATGAGCACTGCCGTCGCCGTCCGTCACACCGCCCAGGAGCGCCGCGAGGAGATCCTTCAGGCGGCCGTCGTGCGCTTCGGCGCCACAGGGTTGCACGGCACGTCGACAGAACTCATCGCCGGCGACGTGGGGGTCTCGCAGCCCTATGTCTTCCGTCTGTTCGGCACCAAGAAGCTCCTCTTCATGGCAGCCATCGAGTGGGCCTTCGACCACACGGTCGAACGCTTCCGCGAGGCCGGACGGAGCGCCTCCGATCGGCACGACGCCTTCCGGCGCATGGGCGAGACCTACGGGGAGCTCGTCCGCGACCGGCGCTACCTGGCCATCCAACTGCAGGCCTACGCCTCCACCGATGACCCGGAGATCCGGGCCGTGGTACAGGAAGGCTTCGGACGGCTCGCGCTGGAGATCGTGCGCCACACCGACGCCGACCCGGCCGAGCTGGCGGCCTACCTGGGGCGCGGCATGCTCCTCAACGTGGCCGGGGCCATGGGTCTCTTGGAGGCTGAGACCGGCTGGGCGGCCATGGTGCGCGAAGGCTGCTTCAGCCCGATGGAGCGCTAGCCAGAGATGCCCCCCTTTTCGGTTCGGTAGTTAGTTAGTAGTCACTACTTAGCAGGAGGAACCCAGGATGCAAGGACGATCACTGGCCATCTGGACGTTCGCGGTGACGTCGGTGGCGCTGGTCATGGTCATGCTCGACAACCTCGTCGTCTCGACCGCTCTCAATGTCATCCGCGAAGAGCTCGGGGCCACCATCGAGCAGCTGGAGTGGACCGTCAACGCCTACACGCTGACGTTCGCGGTGTTCCTGCTCACCGGCGCGGCGCTGGGCGACCGCTTCGGGCGCCGTCGCATGTTCGTCATCGGCGTGGCCATCTTCACAGCCGCCTCGGCCTTCGCGGCCATGTCCACCAGCGTCGAGATGCTGCTCATCGGGCGCATGGCCCAGGGCATCGGCGCGGCCATCGTGACGCCGCTGACCCTGACGCTCCTGTCGGCGGCCGTGGTCGCGGAACGCCGCGGCGTGGCGCTCGGTGCCTGGGGCGCCGTGGGTGGCCTGGCCATCGCCATCGGTCCCCTCGTCGGCGGGGCCATCGTCGAAGGCGTGTCCTGGAACTGGATCTTCTGGATCAACGTGCCCATCGGCATCGCCCTCCTGCCCTTCGGCTGGTTCGCCCTGCGCGAGAGCTACGGCCCGGCCAGCCGGCTGGACCTCCGGGGCGTGGCGTTCGCGAGCGTCGGCCTGCTGGGCATCGTGTGGGCCCTCATCAATGGCAACAGCGAGGGCTGGACGAGCCCGACCATCGTGGCCTCCTTCGCCATCGGCGTGGCCTTCCTGGTCGCCTTCCTGGCCTGGGAGCGGCGGGCGCCGGCGCCGATGCTGCCGCCTCGCTTCTTCCGGGACCGCTCCTTCAGCCTCGCCAACGTGTCCTCGATGCTCATGAGCTTCGGGATGTTCGGTTCCATCTTCCTGCTGGCGCAGTTCCTGCAGTTCGTGCGCTTCTACTCGCCGCTGGAGGCCGGGGCGGCCATCCTGCCCTGGACCCTGGCGCCCATGTTCGTGGCGCCCATCGCAGGCGCCCTGTCAGATCGCATCGGCGGCGGCCTGCTGATGGGCGTGGGGCTCTCGCTGCAGGCCATCGGGCTGGCCTGGCTGGGCCTGGTCTCCAGCACGACGGTCGAGTACACCACGCTGGTCCTGCCCTTCCTGATCTCGGGCATCGGCATGGGCCTCTTCTTCGCGCCGGTCGCCAACGTGCTGCTGAGCTCGGTGCGGCCGGAGGAGGAAGGCCAGGCCTCCGGCGCCGGCAACGCCATCCGCGAGCTCGGGGGCGTCTTCGGGGTGGCCGTCCTGGCGGCCGTCTTCTCGCGCCAGGGTTCGTTCGGCAGCCCGCAGGCCTTCGTGGATGGCATGGTGCCGGCCATCCTCATCGGGGCCGCCTTCGTGGGCCTCGGCGCGGTCGCGGCCTTCGCCATCCCGCGGACTCGCCGCGTCACGGCAGAGCAGCCGGAACTCAGGGTGGCCAGCCAGCATGCCGTCCCGGCGGTGGGTGACCCGGCGCCCGTGTACATCCGCATCGACGAGTAGGCGACCACGCGACACGGCATCGACGCCAGATAGCTTGCCTGTCCCTCGCGACGGCGCGAACCAGGCGGACCTGCGGGTCCA
>JBFYUV010000191.1:0-5050 GCA_041299865.1 Chloroflexota bacterium | reverse complement strand
ACGTAGTCGCCGAAGTGCTCGACGAGCACGTCCGTGACGATGCCGGCCACTGCCTCAGGCCGCAAGCGGCGGTCCTCGACCTTGACATAGCCGCGCTCCTGGATGGTCGAGATGGTGGCCGCGTACGTGGAGGGCCGGCCGATGCCATGCTCCTCGAGGGCCTTGATGAGCGTGGCTTCCGTGAATCGTGGCGGCGGCTCCGTGAAGTGCTGCTCGGCGGCAACATCCTCGACAGCGGCCTGGTCACCCTCCGCGAGGGCCGGCAGGCGGCCCTCCGCGTCATCATCGGTCTCGTCGTCGCGGCCCTCCGTGTAGACCCGCGCGAAGCCGTCGAAGACCGTGCGCGTGGCGCTGGCCCGCAGCCCGAAGCGGCCGGCCTCGAGTTCCGCGGTGGTCGTCTCCAGCTGCTTGGATGCCATCTGCGAGGCCAGGGCACGCTGCCAGACGAGCCGGTAGAGCCGCAGCTCCTCCTCCTTGATGTGGCCCTTCAGTGAGTCCGGGTCGCGCAGGAAGCTCGTGGGGCGGATGGCCTCGTGGGCCTCCTGGGCGCCCTTGGTCCGATTGCGATAGCCGCGACCCCCTTTCACGGCATACTCGGCGCCGAACCGCTCGCCGATGACGTCGTGGGCTTCGTGCTGGGCCGACGTGGCCAGGTTGACCGAATCGGTGCGCATGTAGGTGATCAGGCCGGTGGGCTCGCCGTCGATGACGATGCCCTCGTAGAGCCGCTGGGCCACGGACATCGTGCGCCTGGGCCCGAAGCCCAGCTTGCGGCTGGCCTCCTGCTGCAGCGTGCTGGTCGTGAACGGCGGGGCGGGGTTGCGTTTGCTGCCGCGCACGCTCTGCGACGTCACGGTGGCGGCCTGGCCACGTAGCCCTTCGACGTAGGCGTGGGCCGTGGCCTCGTCCGCGATGGGTACCTCCCGGCGGCCCACCTCGCCGCTCCGCGCGACGGACGTGCCATCCACGCGGACCAGGCTGGCCGTGAAGGGTTCGTCGCGCAGCGTGCGCAGGCTGGCCTCCAGCGTCCAGTACTCACGGGCCGTGAAGGCCTCGATGGCGCGCTCACGCTCCACCACCAGGCGCACGGCGACCGACTGCACACGACCGGCGGAGAGGCCGCTGCGCACCTTGCGCGAGATCAGCGGGCTGAGCGTGTAGCCCACCAGGCGATCCATGATGCGCCGCGTCTGCTGGGCGTCCACGAGACCCATGTCGATGTCCCGCGGGTGCGCGAAGGCGGCGTCGATGGCGCTCTTGGTGATCTCGCTGAACGTGACCCGGCGCGTCTTGGCATCCGGGATCTCCACGGCCTCGACGATGTGCCAGGCGATGGCCTCGCCTTCGCGATCGAGGTCAGTGGCGAGGTAGACCAGGTCCGACGAGGCCGCCGCACGGCTGATGTCCCGCAGCTGCTTGCGGCGGTCCTCGCTGATGACGTACTCGGGCGCGAAATCATGCTCGACGTCCACGCCCAGCTTGCCCTTGCCGGGGTTCTCCGGCAGGTCGCGCACATGACCGTACGAGGCCAGCACCTTGTAGCCATCGCCCAGGTATCGCTCGATCGTCCGCGCCTTGGCGGGCGACTCGACGATCACCAGGTTCTTGGTCATGGCCGGCGAGTGTAGCACCGGTGCCTCGGCGCACCACCCTCGCCGCCGACGGGTCGATTCATGCCTCGCGGATGCGCCTGAGCAACTCGGCATCCGGCTCGAGGTGCTCCAGGGCCTCGTCTTCCGGGGCTGCCCCCGCGGGCTCGAAGCCGCTCGGAGGCGGCGTGATGATGACCGAGGGATGCTCCGTCACAGCGCTTGCTTCGGCGGTCAGCTGGGCAGGCCGGATGGGTAGGTCCATGCCCAGGCCGGCCTGGTCGATCGAGGCTCGCGGGATCTCGATGAAGCGGATGATGTTGTAGGGGACGAGGAAGACAGAGTCGAGGAACTCCGTGGACAGCGGCTTGCGACCCTCGAGGGTTCGCAGGTTGGTGCACAGGAGTCCGGCGTCAGCTGCGGTGGGCAGCGATTCGATGTCCGCCTTGAGGGGCAGCTCTCCGTGGAGATGCAGGATGACGTTGCGAATCATGACGCCATCCTACGCTGGCCAGACCGGCCGCTGCCGCCGGCAGCAGCGCCAGCGGCTTGGTGCGCCCCGGCGGGCGGGTCCAGGAGAGGCCCCGCGGGCAGGTGGAGGGCGCCCAGCACCTTGGCCCAGCCGCGCAGCTGCAGGAGCGTCAGCGCAGCCGCCACGACCCCCGGCGGCTGTCCGCAGGCACGCACTAGGCCGTCCACGGTCTGCGGACCCCGGCTGAGTGCTTGGGCTACGGCCTGCTCAGGACCGGCCAGGGTGCGCAGGGCGGTGGCGGTGGAGAGCACGGTGCCCGGCACCCTTGGCCCGGGGCCCTGGTCGTCCAGGCCCAGGTCCACGAGCATCTCGTCCAGGCCCACCAGCGGACGGGCGGGGGACTCACGCAGCAGGGCCAGGTTGCCGGCCACGGCCGGGTCCAGCGGCCGGCCGGGTGCCACGAGCAGCAGCCGACCTTGCTCCAGGGCATGGCGGGCCGTGATGAGGGCCCCGCTACGAGCCGGAGCCTCGACGACGATGGTGGCACTGGCGAGCGCGCTGACGATGCGGTTGCGCCGCGGGAAGGTGCCGGCGGTGGGGCGGATGCCGGGGGGCTGCTCGCTGATGACCGAACCGTGGCCGGCGATCTGCCGCGCCAGCCGGCGGTGCATGGCGGGTCCCGGCTCGTCGAGGCCGCCTCCGACCACGGCGACGCTCTCGCCAGCGGCCTCCAGGGCGGCCAGGTGAGCGGCACCATCGATGCCTACGGCCAGCCCGGAGACGACGGTGACGCCAGCTTGCGCGAGGCGAGCACCGACGCGCGCAGCCAGGCTGCGACCGATGCCCGTGGGGTGCCGCGTGCCGACGACGGCGACGAGGCGGGTTGCCACCAGGCTCGCTGGGGAGCCCAGCCCGAAGATGACGGGCGGCGGCTCCTCCATCTCGTGCAGGCTGGCCGGCCAGGCGCTGTCGAGGGGCGTCAGGACCCAGCCGCCGAGGGCCAGCATCGCCCGCTCCGGCCGCCCGGGATCGGCCGCCGCGATGCGGATGGCTGCCGCCAGCCCTGTCCGCCGCCGCAGGCCGATCAGCCCGGCCAGCTCCTCATCGGCTCGCGCCGGGCTCAGACGGGCCACGGCCTGGAGAGCGGTCGTGGCGTCGCCCCACGTGGCCAGCAGGTGCTCGAAGGTGACGTCGCCCACTCCGGGTGTGCTGGCCAACCCGATCCATGCCTCGCGCTCACCGGTCGCCGTCCGCAGGGTCATGCCGCGGGCCCCTTCTCCAGGGAGCGGTCGCGCAAGGAAGCCGCGGCCAGGATCTCCGTGCTGCCCACGGCACCGAGATCCCGGAGGTCGGCGATGGTGCGCGCCACCCGCATGACGCGGTGGACGCTTCGTGCAGTCAGCTCCAGCCCCTCCGCGACCTCCGCAAGGGTCGCTTGGGCGGACTCGTCAAGGGCGCACGCCTCCAGAAGGCGACGGCCGCGGAGGAGCCCGTTGGGGCGCCCGCCGCTGCGTGCCAGGGCCCGCTCCCAGGCCTGGCGGATGCGCGCAGCCACGCTGGCGCTGGGCTCCGGACGCGCGGCCCCCACGAGCTCCGTGGCGTCCAGCCGGGGCATGACCACGCGCAGGTCGATGCGGTCCAACAGCGGCCCGCTGACGCGACGCATGTAGCGCAGCGGCTCACGCACCGGGCAGCGGCAGGCCCGCACCGGATCGCCGTACCAGCCACAGCGGCAGGGGTTCATGGCCGCGATGAGCTGCATGCGAGCCGGGTAGCGCACCGAGCCGTGTGCCCGCACGATCTCAACGGTGCCGTCCTCCAGTGGCTGGCGCAACGCATCGAGCACATCGCGGTCGAATTCCGCCAATTCATCGAGGAACAGGACGCCGTGGTGCGCCTGTGTCACGAGCCCCGGCCGGAGGGCGGGCCCGCCGCCCACGAGCGCGGCGTATGACGTCGTGTGGTGAGGGGCCAGGAAGGGCCGGCTGAGCCGTTCCCCGGTCGGTTGCTCCAGCCCGGCCACGCTCCTGATGACGGCTACCTCGCGAGCTTCGTGCTCGTCCAGCGATGGCAGGAGCCCGGGTGCCGCCCGCGCCAGGAGTGTCTTACCGGAACCGGGGGAACCCAGCAGAAGCAGGTTGTGGCGCCCGGCGATGGCCACCTCGAGGGCCCAGCGAGCATGCTGCTGCCCGCGCACGTCGGCCAGCTCGGTCCAGGAGCGGGCGGCGCCCATGACGGCGTTCCCCTGCCCACTCCAGCTCGAGCTGTCAGGCACCGCCTGGGCCCCGGAGACGCGGATGGGCGCGCGCCGGCGCGCGGCGGCAGCCAGGCGACCCCGTGGCCCAGCCACCAGTCGGGCCACGTCATCGAGGCCATCCACGCCCACGACCTCGACGCCGGACACGAGGCCGGCCTCGTCTCGGTTGCGCGCGGGCACGCAGACCCGTCGGTGCCCGGCATCGCGCAACGTGGCGACCATGGGCAGCACACCCGTCACGGGCATCACGCCGCCGTCCAGCGAGAGCTCTCCCAGCAGCGCCCAGGGTCCCCCGGAGGCGCGGATCTGCTCCGACGCAAGCAGGATGCCGACGGCGATGGCGACGTCGTAGGCAGCCCCGTGTTTGCGCCGGTCGGCCGGAGCCAGGTTCACCGTGATACGCGACAGCGGGTAGTTGAAGCCGGCGTTACGGATGGCACTGCGCACCCGCTCGCGCGCCTCCGAGAGCGAGGCGTCAGGGAGGCCCACGATCTGGCAGCCCGGCAGGCCCGGCGCGATGTCCACCTCCACGCGCACGAGCTCGCCGCGCAGGCCACTGACGACCGCGGTGTCCAGGATCGCGAGCATGCCGCGAGTCTGGAGGCCGGGCCTTACCGGCCGCTTGGCTGCCCCTTCGCGGAGCCTTGGGCGCGTGGGCGGACGCGCGCAGGCCGGGCAGCCCGGGTCGGCGTCCCCTCGCGCGGCGCCACCGAGCCGCCGGCCCCGCGAGAT
>JBFYUV010000190.1:0-2712 GCA_041299865.1 Chloroflexota bacterium | reverse complement strand
GTGTCATCACCTCGACCCGCTCGGACATGGCCAGCGCCGTCTCCGGGGCCGTCGGCGCCCTGAAGGGCCCGCTCCATGGCGGCGCCCCCTCGGAGGTCGTCAGCCAGCTCCACCAGATCGGGACCCCGGAACGCGCCGAGGAGTGGATCGCCGGCGCCTTCGACCGCGGCGAGCGCCTCATGGGATTCGGCCACCGCATCTACCGGGCCTACGATCCGCGCGCCGCTGCCCTGCGGCACGTGGCCGAGCAGATGGGCTCCATCGCGGATTGGCTGAAGCTGGCCGTGGCCGTCGAGGATGTCGCCCTGCGCATGCTCAAGGAGCGCTACCCGGACCACCCGGTGATGACCAACGTGGAGTACTACACCGCGGCCGTGCTGCAGGGGATCGGGCTGCCCTCCGATCTCTTCCCGGCCACCTTCGCGGTCGCTCGCACGGTGGGCTGGACCGCGCATATCCTCGAGCAGGCCGCCGTGGACAAGCTCATCCGGCCGGACGTGCTCTACACGGGACCGTCAGAACGCAGCCTACCGAGCACCTGAGCACGCTCGCCCAGACGAGGCGCTCCTGACATGGCCGTCCTCATCTCCGGCCTCATCAACACCTGGAACGAGGCGGACACGATCCGCTACGCGGTGGAGTCGCTCCGGTCATGGTGCGACGAGGTGCTGGTGGTGGACCAGAAGTCCTCGGACGGCACGGCGGACATCGCCCGCCGCTGCGGCGCCCGGGTCGTGGAGGTGGAGTCCACCGGTTACGTCGAGATCATCCGCGAGATGTCGGTCGGTCTCACGACGCATGACTGGGTCATGGTTCTTGACTCGGACGAGATCGTGCTGCCGGCGCTGGGTCGGCGGCTGCGCCAGGTCGCGGAGACGGGTGAGGCCAACGTGGTGCGCATCCCGCGCCGCAACATCATCCTGGGCCGGGAGATGGAGCACGGCCAGTGGTGGCCGAACGCCAAGCGTCGCTTCTTCCACAAGGACCACATCGACATCCGCGTCGAGATGCATGGCGGCTTCCATGCGGCCCCCGGGGCCACGGAGATCATGCTGCCCATGGACCGCGAGTGCTGCCTGTGGCACTTCAGCTACCACGACATCGCGGACCTGGTCTGGAAGTCGCAGCGCTACACGACGGTGCAGGCCTGGCAACGCTCGCGCTCCGGTCGTCGCCCCGGCCCGCGCCGCTGGTTCTCGGTCGCGGCCCGGCAGGCCTGGAAGGAGTTCGTCAAGGGTCGTGCCTGGAAGGACGGCCCGGCCGGCATCGCCACCTCCACCATCCGGGTCATGGACCGCTTCCTGGTGCAGGCGAAACAATGGGACGAGATGGCCTCGCACGAGCGCGCCGCGCAATATCAGCGCATGAAGGAGACCATGCTGGGGCTCGAGCACGACCCCGACCTGGCGCCTATCGACCGCAGCGAGCAGGAGCGCCTGGCCAGGGCGCCCAGGGCTGTCGGCGAGGTGGAGTTCTAGCCATGACTCGGATCAGCGGCGTCATCATCGCTCTCAACGAGGCCAACCAGCTGCACTACGCGCTGGGCACGCTGCTGCCCTGGTGCGATGAGGTCATCGTCGTCGACCAGCACAGCGAGGACGAGACGGCCGCCATCGCTGAGCGCATGGGCGCCACCGTCTACCAGCACGAGCGCACCGGCGGCATCGCCGACCCCGCCCGCCGTTTCGCGGTGGGCAAGGCCACGGGCGACTGGGTCTTCATCCTCGACGCCGACGAGATGGTGCCGCCCACGCTGGCCCGGCACCTCCGCGAACTGGCCGATCGTGACCCCGACTACGACGTGGTCATGGTTCCCCGCGCCAACGTCATCCTGGGCCGCTGGCTGCGCCACGGCAACAACTGGCCAAGCCGTCACGCGCGCTTCTTCCGGCCGGGCTCGCTGCTCATGACCGACCGCATCCACAAGTCGATCGCCCCCGCGCCGGGCACACGCAAGCTGAAGCTGGCCGCGGACCCGGGCCTGGCCATCTGGCACTTCCCGGGCGGCAACCTGTCGGACCTCGTGCGCAAGGTGGACCGCTACACGGACATCGAGGCGCGCCAGGCCTATGCGCGCGGCAAGCGGACCCACGGCCCGGGCGACCTGCTGCTGGAGGCCGGGCTCTACTTCTGGCGCCAGTACGTTCGCGGGCGGGGCTACCGGGATGGCACGATGGGCCTCGCCGTGGCCCTCACGCGGACCTACTACCGGGTGCTCATCGCCGCCAAGCTCTGGGAGTTGCCGCGCCTGAAGGCACGCGCCGCGGAGGTGAAGGCCGTGCGGGACCAACTCCTGGCTCGCTGGGAGGACCGCAGCCGCGGCTGACCAGTCGGACGCAACGCTGGCCTCTGCCCGTTTGCGCGCTGGGTCGGCCGACCGATTGCCGCTGGGTCGCCCGTTGCGCGCTGGGTCGCCTGTTGCGCGCTGGGTCGCCCCACCGAATTGCCGCTGGATGGCACAACTCGACGTGGTGCCGCCTAGCTGAGGCCCATTTCGACCGATCCTTGCCGCCGGCCGGCAAGCACTGACGCTTCTTTGCGCCCCGTGACAAGCAAGGGCATCTGCGGCGGTCGTGTGGTCGAGATCTGCCGCTGGGCGGCAATCGCCCCGCCCTGCCCCGGCAGTGCCGCGTGAACCTGCCCTGCAACCGGCAGGCGCGTGCCGCCCCTGCTCCCGGCGGGGCGCGCCGCGACGCTGCGCCCGCCCTCGCC
>JBFYUV010000189.1:0-7137 GCA_041299865.1 Chloroflexota bacterium | reverse complement strand
CGCCGAGATGATCATGCCCGGTGACAACGTCGACATGGACGTCGAGCTCATCACGCCCATCGCCCTCGAGCCCGGCCAGCGCTTCGCCATCCGCGAGGGCGGCCGCACCGTCGGCGCCGGCACCGTCATCGCGGTCCAGGACTAAGCCATGGCACGGCAGCGGATCCGCATCCGCCTCAAGGCATACGATCACCGGCTGCTGGACCAGTCCGCTCTCCAGATCGTGGAGACGGCCCAGCGCACCGGTGCCGAGGTCGTCGGCCCGGTGCCGCTGCCGACGCGCAT
Organism: Chloroflexota bacterium; assembly: GCA_041299865.1. GTDB lineage: Bacteria > Chloroflexota > Limnocylindria > Limnocylindrales > CSP1-4 > JAFMJV01. Next base: position 6,852 of record JBFYUV010000189.1, on the reverse strand, counting down.
CGAGAAGTTCACCGTGCTGCGTTCGCCGTTCATCGACAAGGACAGCCGGGAGCAGTTCGAGATCCGCACCCACAAGCGGCTCATCGACATCCTGGACCCCTCGTCCAAGACCGTGGATGCCCTGATGCGACTCTCGCTGGCCGCGGGCGTCGACATCGAGATCAGGATGTAGATGACGATCGGAGTGATCGGCCGCAAGGTCGGGATGACACAGGTCTTCGCGGAGGACGGCACGATGGTGCCGGTCTCCGTTGTATCCATCGAACCCAACACCGTGACCGAGCTGCGCACGCTCGAGCGTGACGGCTACACGGCCGTGCAGGTCGGCGCCGGCACGGCCAAGCGTCTCAGCAAGCCACGCCTGGGCCAGCTCAAGGATCTGCCGCGCGTGCGTGACGTGCGCGAGTTCCGCGTCGACGACGTGAGCCCCTTCGCCGTCGGGCAGAAGCTCGACGTGAGCCTCTTCGAGGCAGGAGAGGCCGTGGACATCACAGGCGTCTCCAAGGGCAAGGGCTTCGCCGGCACGGTCAAGCGCCACCACTTCCGCCGCGGACCGGAGACGCACGGCTCGGACTCCCATCGGGCGCCCGGCTCCATCGGCGGCGGCACCACACCCGGCAAGGTCTTCAAGGGCTCCGGCATGGCCGGCCACATGGGCCATGAGCGGGTCACGGTCAAGGGCGCCACCATCGTGCGCACCGACGCCGAGCGCAACCTGCTCCTGGTGCGTGGGCCGGTGCCCGGCCCGCGCAATGCGCTCATCGTGGTCAGGAAGGCCTAGCCATGCCCACCAGTCCGCTCTTCGACAAGTCCGGCGCTGAGACCGGCACCATCGACCTGCCCGACGCCCTCTTCGCGGCGCCGGTCAACACGGCGCTCATGCACCAGGCTGTCGTCGCGCAGCTCGCTGGCCGGCGCATCGGCACGGCCTCCACCAAGACCCGCGGCATGGTCCGCGGCGGCGGCAGGAAGCCCTACCGCCAGAAAGGCACCGGCCGCGCCCGCCAGGGAACGCGTTCGGCGCCGCACTACGCCGGCGGTGGTGTGGTCTTCGGCCCCAGCCCGCGCAGCTACGAGAAGCGTCTCCCCAAGCGCATGAAGCGCGCGGCGCTCGTGGGCGCCCTCACCAGCAAGTTCGATGACGGCGCCGTCAAGGTCGTCAGCGACCTGGCTCTCGATGAGATCCGCACGCGCCAGCTGGCTGGCCACCTCGAGGCCCTCCGCGCCAGCGGTCGCGTCCTGCTCGTCGAGGACGGCAAGAACCAGCACCTGGAGCTCTCCGCCCGCAACCTGCCCCGGGTGACTGTCATCCGCTCCGACTCGCTCAACATCGTCGACGTCCTCGCGGCCGACCTCATCGTCATCACCGCGCCGTCGATCTCGACCATGTCGGAGGTGTACGCATGACGCTCGAAGCGACGCAGATCGTCCTGCGCCCGGTCATCAGCGAGAAGTCGATGGACAGCACGAGCCACCAGAAGTACACCTTCGCGGTCGCCGACGAGGCCAACAAGCTGCAGATCAAGGCAGCCGTGGAGGAGCTCTTCAAGGTCACCGTGCTGAGCGTCAACGTGCTGACCATGAAGCCCAAGGAGAAGTCGCGGAACCGCCGTCGGGGCCGCCAGGTGGGCTACACGTCCGCCTGGAAGAAAGCCGTCGTGACCGTCAAGGCCGGCGACTCGATCGAGTTCTTCGAGGGAGTCTAGAGATGCCCATCCGAAGCTACAAACCCACCTCGCCCGGTCGCCGCTTCATGACGCGGTCGACCTTCGAGGAGATCACCACCGACAAGCCCCACAAGCCCCTCCTCGAGTCGCAGAAGCGAGGCTCCGGCCGCAACCAGCAGGGCCGCCTGACCGTCCGCCATCGAGGTGGTGGCGCCAAGCAGCACTACCGCCGCATCGACTTCCGTCGCGACAAGATGGATGTCCCGGCCAAGCTGGCGACCATCGAGTACGATCCCAACCGCTCGGCCCGCATCGGGCTGCTTCACTACGCGGACGGCGAGAAGCGCTACATCCTCGTGCCGCACGGCCTGCAGGTTGGTGACACCGTCATCGCCGGGGAGCGCGCCGAGGCGCGCGTCGGCAATGCCTTGCCCCTGCGCAACATCCCTCTGGGCACCCAGCTCCACAACATCGAGCTCATCCCGGGTCGCGGTGGACAGATCGTCCGCTCCGCCGGCACCTCCGCGCAGCTGATGGCCAAGGAGGGCACCCACGCCCTCGTGCGCCTGCCCTCCGGCGAGGTCCGTCGCGTGGATGTCCGCTGCATGGCCACCGTCGGCCAGGTGGGTAACATCGACCACGAGAACCAGAGTCTCGGCAAGGCCGGCCGTGCCCGTCACATGGGCCAGCGGCCCGAGGTCCGCGGCGTGGTCATGAATCCCAGGGACCATCCCCACGGCGGTGGCGAAGGCAAGTCGCCGACGGGCATGCCGCCCAAGACCCCCTGGGGTCAGCCGGCCATGGGTCACCGTACCCGCACCAACAAGAACACCGGGAGGCTCATCGCGACCTCCCGTCACCGCAAGTAGGCAGGAGGAGCGTCATGTCACGTTCCCTCAAGAAGGGACCGTACGTCGAGCAGCGGCTCCTCGCCCGCGTGCAGACGATGAACCGCAACAGCGAGAAGCAGGTGCTCAAGACGTGGTCACGCGCGAGCGTCATCTTCCCGGACTTCATCGGTCACACCGTGGCGGTCTACAACGGCCGCAAGCATGTCCCGGTGTTCATCTCAGAGAACATGGTCGGCCACCGGCTCGGTGAGTTCGCCCCCACCCGCAACTACCGCGGGCACGGGCGCCACACCGAGCGGTCGACATCGTTGAAGTAGGGGCCCGTAACGTGCGAGTCTCTGCCACTGCCAAGTACATCCGCCGCTCCACACGCAAGACACGCCTGGTCACCCGGGCCATCGTCGGGCGTCCGGTGGAGGAGGCCGAGGCCATCCTGCGCTTCATGCCCCAGGGCGCCGCCCGAGACGTGGCCAAGGTGCTCAGGAGCGCCACGGCCAACGCCGAGAACAACCATGACCTGCCTGCCGACGAGCTCTTCGTCGCCGAGGCCATCGCCAATGAGGGACCCACCATCAAGCGCTGGCGACCACGCGCCCAGGGGCGCGCATTCCCCATCATCAAGCCCATGACCCACATCACGGTCGTGGTCGAGAACCGGGAGGCCTAGGCATGGGACACAAGGTCCATCCCAACGGCTTCCGCCTGGGCATCTCGCGCACCTGGAACGCCAAGTGGTATTCCGACAAGGACTACCGCAACCTGCTGCACGAGGACATCGCCATCCGCAGCCTGGTCCAGAAGCGGCTCGCTAACGCGAGCGTCTCGCTGGTCGAGATCGAGCGCGGCATCAACCACGTCACCGTCACGGTCCACACGGCCAAGCCGGGCATCGTCATCGGCAAGGGCGGTGCCAACGTCGAGGCCCTCCGTACGGCCGTCGGCAAGCTCACCGACCGCAAGGTCAAGCTTGAGATCCGAGAGATCCGCCAGCCGGAGCTGGACGCCGTCCTGGTGGCCACCAACATCGCCCAGCAGCTGACCCGCCGCATCGCCTTCCGCAAGGCCATCAAGCAGTCCATCCAGCGCAGCATGAAGGCCGGCGCCAAGGGCGTGAAGGTCCAGGTCTCCGGTCGCCTCGGCGGCTCGGAGATGGCCCGCCGAGAGTGGGACCGCGAAGGGCGCATCCCGCTGGGGACCCTGCGCGCTGACATCAGCTACGGCCAGGTGCTCTCGCGCACGACCTATGGCGCCATCGGCGTCAAGGTCTGGATCTACCGCGGTGAGGTCCTGCCCGAGCGGACCACGCCGACCGAGCCGGTCGTCACCGCGGCGGGGGTGTAGCCATGCTCATGCCCCGACGTGTCAAGCACCGCAAGCAGCAGCGAGGCCGCATGAGCGGCATCGCCAAGGGCGGCAGCACGATCGCCTTCGGCGACTACGCCCTCATGACCGAGGAGCCCGGCTACATCACGAGCCGCCAGATCGAAGCCGCCCGACGCGCCATGACCCGCTACGTCCGGCGCGGCGGCAAGATCTGGATCCGCATCTTCCCGGACAAGCCGGTCACCAAGAAGCCGGCCGAGGTCCGCATGGGCAAGGGCAAGGGCGCAGCCGACCATTGGGTCGCCGTCGTCAAGCCCGGCCGCATCCTCTTCGAGATGGCCGGCGTGCCCCACGAGGACGCCGTCGAAGCCATGCGGCTGGCCAGTCACAAGCTGCCCACCAGCGTCAAGTTCCTGGTCCGGGAGGGGGTCCAAGATGGAGATCGCTAAGGCCCGCAGCCTCTCCGAGCAACAGCTCGTGGAGGAGCTGGTGTCCGCGCGACGCCATCTCTACGACCTGCGTTTCCAGCTGGCCACTCGCCAGCTCACCGATTACAGCCAGATCTCGCAAACGCGGCGCGACATCGCCCGGCTGCTGACCGTGCAGACGGAGCGTGAGCTCGAGGCGCGGTCGGCAGAGGCACGCCCCGTCGCGGCTGCCGGAGGGAAGTAGATGAGCGCCGTGACTGCATCCGCGCGCGGCAAGCGCAAGGCCAAGGTCGGCCGGGTCGTGTCTGACAAGATGGACAAGACCATCGTCGTCTCGGTCGAGCGGTTGGCCCGCCACCGCATCTACAAGCGCGTCATCCGCCTGACCACCAAGTTCAAGGCGCACGACGAGCACAACGAAGCCCACGTGGGCGACACGGTGCGCATCGAGGAGGCTCGGCCCCTGTCGGCGACCAAGCGCTGGCGGCTCGTCGAGATCGTGGCCCGCGCCAGCGACAGCGCCAGGCAGGTCATCGTGGCCGACGAGCCGGCGACCGCGGAGGCCATCCACGGGGCCGCCCACCCGGGCCGCGAGGCCGGGGCAGAGGCTGTCGCTGCAGCCGTGGTGGATGCTCCTGCCACCGTCGTTGAGGCCGTCGCGACCCCCGAGGAGGCCTCCGCATGATCCAGCCCAGCACCCGCCTGCGCGTGGCCGACAACACCGGCGCTCGGATCGTGGAGTGCATCCGCGTCATGGGCCGCTCGCAAGCACCCACGGCCGGTGTCGGCGACGTCATCATCGCGAGCGTCAAGCAGGCCATCCCCAACGCCGCCGTCAAGAAGGGTGACGTCGTGCGCGCCGTCATCGTGCGCACCGCCAAGGAATACGGACGACCCGACGGCAGCTACATCCGCTTCGACGAGAATGCCGCCGTGCTCATCAACAACCAGGGCAACCCGCGCGGCACCCGCATCTTCGGCCCCGTGGCTCGAGAGCTGCGCGACCGCAACTACATGAAGATCATCTCGCTCGCGCCGGAGGTGCTCTGATGGCACCCACCGCCAAGCCTCGCCGCCACACCCGTGTCGCGGACCTGCGCTCCGGTGACGAGGTGCTGGTGCTGACAGGCAAGGACGCCGGCAAGCGCGGGGTGATCCAGCACGTCGTCCGCCACCAGCAGGGCTGGAGCCGCTCCACGGAGCGCTTCGGTGCCGGCTGGCAGGACCGCTCTCCGCTCGCCGGGGCGGCCGTCGTCATCGAGGGACTCAACATCGCGAGGCGCCACACCAAGCCCCGCGCGGTGGCCGGCCGGACGGAGCGCCAGCCGCGCGTCCAGCAGGGCGGCATCCTCGATATCCCTCAGCCCATCGCTATCAGCAACGTCATGCTCGTCTGCCCACATTGCTCGCGCCCCACGCGCGTGCGTCACGAGCGCTCGGCCGACGGCCGCGGCGCTCGCTCCTGCGGCCACTGCGGCGAGACGGTGACCCGAGTGGAGGCCAAGAAGAAGTGAGCAGCGGATTGCGCCAGCGCTACGAGGAAGAAGCCGTGCCGGCCCTCCGGAAGGAGTTCGGCTACGGGAACCCCATGGAGGTCCCCCGCCTCACCAAGATCGTGGTCAACATCGGGCTCGGAGAGGCGCTCACCAACGCCAAGGCCGTCGATGCCGCCGTCGGCGACCTGACCAAGATCACCGGCCAGAAGCCAGTGGTCACCAAGGCCAAGCGCTCCATCGCCCAGTTCAAGATCCGCGAGGGCAACACCATCGGTGTCAAGGTCACGCTGCGCGGTCAGCGCATGTGGGACTTCCTCGAGCGCCTGACCCGCATCGCCCTGCCCCGCATCCGTGACTTCAGGGGCGTGCCCTCGAAGTCCTTCGACGGTCGGGGCAACTACTCGCTGGGCCTGCGCGAACAGCTGGCCTTCCCGGAGATCGACTACGACAAGGTCGACCGGCTGCGGGGGCTCGAGATGACGATGGTCACGACGGCCAAGACCGACGAGGAGGCCCAGCGCCTGCTGGCCCTGCTCGGCATGCCCTACGCGAGCTAGAGGAACGACCGATGGCCAAGAAGTCGATGATCGCCAAGGCGAAGCGCACGCAGCGCTTCGAGGTCCGCTCCTACCACCGTTGCTTCGTCTGTGGTCGACCGCGTGCCTATATGCGCCGCTTCGGCCTTTGCCGCATCTGCTTCCGGGAGCGCGCCCTGATGGGTGAGCTGCCGGGCGTCACCAAGTCCAGCTGGTAGGTCAATGAACGTCTCTGATCCCATCGCCGACATGCTCACGCGCATCCGCAACGCCAGCCGGGCGCGCCACACAGAGGTCTCCATGCCGGCCTCCAAGACCAAGCTGGCCATCGCCCGCATCCTCAAGGACGAAGGCTTCATCGAGGACTTCTCGGAGGGGCAGTCGGGCCCGCACAAGGACATCACCATCCGGCTCAAGTACGTCGGCAAGGTGCCCGTCGTCAGCGGCCTGAAGCGCATCAGCAAGCCGGGCCTGCGGGTCTACGCGGCCAAGACCGAGATCCCGCGGGTGCTGGGCGGCCTCGGCATCGTCATCGTCAGCACCAGCCAGGG
>JBFYUV010000187.1:0-3495 GCA_041299865.1 Chloroflexota bacterium | reverse complement strand
CTGTCGGCACCCTCGCACGGTCGAGGGAACCGAAAGACCGCCTGGTCGTCGGGGGCGAGTATATCCTCGGCGCCGCTCGGAGGGCTAGTGCAGGGCCGCGCGGGGATGTGCGGTCCGCTGGCGTGCGGCCCCCTTCCTGGCGCCTTTGGTCAACGCGCCGGGTCGAGGGAGGTCCGCGGGCGATGGCCCCAGATCAGGGGAAGAGGCGTCGCATGACCTCGCGCATGCGGTTCCAACCGGCAGCCACCGGTGGCGGCTCGTAGCGCTGCATGTCCTGCTCTTTGACGACGCGCGCCGCCCACAGCAGGAGGCCGATGGCGGTGGCATAGGAGGGCGTCAGGAGATGGTCGGTGAGGCCGCCGACGCCCGCCGGGGAGGCCACGCGGACCGGGATCTGGAGGACGTCGCGGCCCAGCTCGGCGACGCCGGCCAGCTGTGAGCCGCCGCCCGTGAGCACCAGGCCGGCCGGCAGGCGGTGGACGCTGGCATGCCCCGAGATCTGCTCGCCGATCTTCTCGAAGAGCTCGCGCATGCGGGCGTCGATGATCTCGGTCACGTCCGACTTGCGGGCCGGGCGGGCCACGCCGTCGTCGATGATCTCCACGGCGGCTTCCGCGGAGGTATCCGCCCCCCTGACGTCCGCCGAGCCGAAGCGCATCTTGAGCTGCTCGGCGGCGGACAGGTTGGTGCGCAGGCCGATGGCGATGTCGTTGGTGACGTTGACGCCTCCGAGCGGCACGACGGAGGTGTAGAAGGGCCAGCCGTCCGCGTAGAGGGCGATGTCCGTGGTGCCGGCGCCGATGTCCGCCACGGCCACGCCCAACTCACGCTCCGTCTCCGTCAGAACGGCCTCGCCGGAGGCGAACGAGGCGACCACCAGCTCGTCAGGGCGGACGCCGGCCTGGCGCACGCACTTGGTGAGGTTCTGCAGGGCCGTGGCACTGCCGTGCACGATGTGCGTGGCAACCTCGAGGCGGATGGCGCTCATGCCCTCCGGGTCCTTGACGCCCTCCTGGCCGTCCACCGTGAAGTCGCGGGGCAGGACGTGGAGCACCTCCCGGTTGGAGGGGATGGTCACGGCGCGCGCGACCTCCGTGGCCCGCTCGATGTCCTCGCGCGTGATCTCGCGGTGAGCGCCGCTGACGGCCACCGTGCCGCGCGAGTTCAGGCTCTCCAGGTGGTCGCCACCGACACCCACGAAGGCGGCCTCCAGGCGCAGTCCGGAGAGGCGTTCGGCCTGCACGATGGCCTGGTGGATGGAGGCCACCGTCTGCTCGATATTGTTGACGAGGCCCTTGCGGACCCCGACCGAGGGCAAGGTGCCCTTGCCGATGATGTCCACGGATCCATCGTTGGCGACCTCGCCCACGAGCACGACGACCTTGCTCGTGCCGACATCGAGCGCCACCAGGACGGCTTCGATCTCCAAGCTCTTCCCTTCCTCGAATCGGACCGTCCGCAGCCACCACGGTGCGCGGACGCACCACCATTGTGGGCGATGCTGCGCCGATCCGCAGGCCTATCGCTACGGGCTGCGCGCCTTGTCCGGCTGACCGAACAGCGTGAACGTGCCGCAGCCGTCGTCGGACACGGCCAACCGGACACGCTCCAGCCGCCTCTCGTCGGCGGCCAGGAGCCAGCGCAGGCACTGCACCTGGCGGGCCACGACCGTGGGCGGCTGCAGGTTCGGAGTGTAGTGGCCGAAGACGGCTTGCCAGCCACGGTCGCTGGAGAGGACGTAGCCGTCGTACTCGTCGACGCGCAGCCGCAGATCGGCGGCGCGACTGCCGAGCGACTCGGGGGTGAGCGCCAGCAGCTGCCGGATGACGGCCACGTCGCTGGCCGGCAGGAAGGAGCCGACAGCCGGCGGTTGGGCCGGCAATCGCGAATCCTCCACGACGGGCGGCTGCTCGTCCGAGAGGTCAAGGAGGTTGGCCGTCACGCCCGCACCGGCCGCGGCTGAGGCGTCTGGCGAGGCCGTGGGCGAGGCAGAGGTCGCGAGTGACGCCGAGGGCGCGGCCGACGCACGGGTGTGCGGCGAGGCCACTGCCGCGGTCGAGGTGCTGGCGCCAGGGGAAGCGGCGCCACCGGGCGCCGCGTCGGCCAGCAGGACCGGCGCGAAGAGCATGCCCTCGGCGTCGATGAGCCAGGCCGTCTCGCCGTCCTGCCAGGTGAAGATGGGTTGGCGCTCCGCGACGCGCACGGAGACGCGGGCCGGCAGCGTCACCGTCGCGGCCGCGGAAGCCACCTCCGGCAGCGCACGCAGATCGTCGACGATCTCCGAGGCCCGCACCCGGAAGACGTTGGGTCCACGCTCCAGGCCGCTCAGGTGGTCGCGCACGGCGGCCTCGTCGGCGTGGCGCAGCCCCTCGAAGCTGACGCTCGCCTCCGTGACCCGGAAGGAAGCGTCGGTGAGCAGCCAGTAGAGCACCGCGGTCAGCACGACCATGCCGGCAGCGCCCACGAGGCGGGCAAGGGTGGGGTGCCCCGAGGGCCGCTCGGGCGTGGCACCCGAGCGCGGCTCGATGACACCGGCCTCCGTGGCCGGCCGCGCGAACCGGGTCACGGCAGGTCCGCGGCGCGGAGGTGCCGCGCGGTCCGGCCGGCGGCCTGCTGCAGCGCCAGCTCCACGATGCGCTCGCAGGTGCCGCCGAAGTCGTAGCCGCCCTGGGCGGTCATGCGCGGGAAGAGGCTGATGGGTGTGAAGCCGGGGATGGTGTTGATCTCCGAGATGAAGGGGATGCCGTCGGCCGAGAGCAGCATGTCCACGCGGGCGAACCCGCAGGCGCCGATGGCCAGGTAGACCTCTGCGGCAGCCGCGCGGATGTCCGCTGCCAGGTCGGGATCCAGGTCGGCCTGGGCCACCGTGCGGCTCTCGCCCGAGCGGTACTTGGCGATGTAGTCGTAGAACTCACGGCCCGGCACGACCTCGCCCGGGCCGTAGGCCACGACGTCCGCCCGCGTGTTGCCCAGCACGCTCGTCTCCAGCTCGCGGGGATGGTCGAGGTACGGCTCCAGCAGCACGAGGTCGTCGTAGCGCAGCGCGTCCTGCAGGGCAGCGCCGAGCTCGGCGCGGTCGTCCGGGCGGTGCACGATGGTGATGCCGATGCTGGAGCCCAGCCGGGCCGGCTTGCAGATGAGGCGCGGGTCGGGGAACCCCCTCGAGAAGTCCAGCACGGCGGCTTCGACGCCAGTCGGGTCAGCCGCGTACTCGCCGGCGCGCACCTCCAGCCAGGGCAGCACGGGCAGCTCCAGCGAGCCGCACACCCGCTTGAAGAGGGCCTTGTCCATACCCACCGCGGAGGCAGCCGGTCCGGCGCCGCAGTAGGTCAGGCCCACCGACTCGAGCAGCGCCTGGACCTGGCCGTCCTCGCCGAAGGGGCCGTGCATGGCCGGGAAGACGACGGGCCGCGGGCGGCTGGCCGCGAGGTCCTCCAGGGCCGCGGACGCCGGGAGCGGGCCGCGTGCGCCCAGCGCCGCGGGGTCGCGAAAGGC
>JBFYUV010000183.1:0-5770 GCA_041299865.1 Chloroflexota bacterium | reverse complement strand
CCGTCGAGGTCATCCTCGTGGAGGAGCACCAGCCGGAGGGGCCCTACGGCGCCAAGGGCATGGGTGAGGCCGTGCTCGTGCCCACCGCCTCGGCCGTGGCTGGTGCGCTGTACGCCTTCGACGGCATCCGTCGCACGAGCTTGCCGATGCGCGACTCGGCGGCTGCCCGAGCCGCGGTGCCTCGACTGCGCCACTTGTCCGGGGGCGGGCGCGACGACTGAGAGGGTGCCTTGCGGGCGTGGCACTTCGGGCGCCATGGATCGAACCTGCTGAGACGACCCTCGGGCACGTTCCTACGGCCGCCACGTTCTCGTCGCTGGCTCCCAACATCCCTGCTCCCGCTTGTCCCATGGGCAAGTCCAAACGACCGGCGGCCTGATGACTGCGTGGTCAACTCCAGGTTCCGCTGGCCGCTTGTCCCACCCGCGAGACCACCGGGCCGCCGGCAGGGCATCGATGCCCCACGCCGAGCCGCCCAGGGTGTTGCGCCGGTCGTTTGGCACCGTGGCTGGGACGACCGGGTGGCAGGACCGGCTGGCACGACCGGCTGGCCCGACCGGCTGGGGCCGTGGCTGGGACCGCGGGCAGCGACAGCGCAGGCGGTCTCCTGGCCGCCGGGACCGAACAGCGGTACCGTGTAGCCCCAGGACAGGAGGTCAGTGATGGACAGGCGTTCCCGTGGCCCGATCGTGGTCATCCTCTCGGCCGTCATCGCCGTGGCCGCGGCCGTCGGCGCGGCAGCACCCACCGTGCTCGCCAACGAACCGCCGACCTACTACCTGCCCGCACCGGCCGGCACGGCGCTGCTCGTGACCCAGGGCAACGGCGATGCCGCCTTCCGCGGCCCTGACGAGCGCTACGCCTTCGACTTCGCAGCAGCCGACGGCGCTTCCTCCTTCCCGGTGGTGGCGGCACGCGGCGGGACCGTCATCGCCGCGCGGGACGGCGTGCGCGGCGGTCGGTGCCGTGAGCCGGGCGACCGCGCGCGGCCCGAGTGCTGGCGCGATGTCAACCACGTCCTCATCGATCATGGCGACGGCACGTCAGGGCTCTACCTGCACCTCGCGCCCGGGAGCCTGCCCGTGCGCACCGGTGACGTCGTGAGCACAGGTGAAGCCCTCGGGACCGCCGGCAACAGCGGCTGGACGGACCGCACCGGCCTGCAGTTCCAGGTGCAGCGCGAGCCAGCCTGGAACGAGCAGGGGAAGGGCGGCTGGTTCATGACCGAGTCCCAGCCGGTCTCCTTCGCGGAGGCCGGCGTGCCGCTCACGGGCAGCCTCGTCACCTCGGCGAACCCCGGTCCGCGCCGCCCGGCCTTCCGCTTCGAGCGGCGCCCCGTGGACCTGCCAGCGACGGTGCCCTTCCAGACCGACGCTGACCGCTCACTTACGGCCGCCTACGAGGCCGACTCTCCCGACGGCTACGGTCTCGAGTTCGCGCCGCTCGTGGAGACGCCGCCTTCCGACACGCCCTCGGCCGTCTCGCCGGCTCCAGGTGCGCCGGACGCCGCGTCGGCGCCGGCCGTCGGGGCAGGCAGCGACCCGGGCACCATCGTCCGGCCGCTCTTCGGCGGCGAGCTCGTCTTCGCCGGCTGCGCCACGGGGGCCTCGGCATCGCTGGGCGGTATGGTGGCCGTGCGCCGGACTATCGGCGACTTCGAGTACACGGCCGTGCTCGGCCATCTCTCCGAGGTCGAGCCATCCCTGCTCGACGTGGACCCCACCGCGGAGCGGTACGACGTGGGCCCGAACGAGTTCCTCGGCCGCTACGGCGCCGTCCTCGCTCCCGGCGAGACCCCCGACTGCCCTGCAGCCGATCCCGCGGAACGCGACCTCTTCGCCATGATCCTCAGGGATGCCACGGTCACGCCAGAGGGCGAGATCGTGAGCGGCACGCCAGTCTCCCCGGAGCCGCTCGTGGGCGCCCTCGCCTACGAGGGCTTCGACTGGTGGGCCGGCCCGGTGACTTCCACGGAGATCGGCGAGGACACCGGCAAGCCGCGCGCGTCCTGGACGAGCAAGACCCCGGAGCACGCCTCGCACGTGGCCTACGGTCGACCCATCACGCTCGTGGCCCGCGTGCGCGACGCCACCGAGGTCACCCAGGTGCGCTTCCGCGCCTATTACCCGGCCTGGCCGCGTCCCGCCTCGAGCGCCGGCCTCTCGTCGTTCCGCCCGCGGACGGCCTGGCGGCAGCTGGCCCTGTGCACCCCACCGCAGGGTGCCAACGTCGGCAAGGTGCCAGGCACGCCATGCCGCTGGAACGGCAACACCCTCGATGCCGCGGTGTCCTTCACTTGGGATCCGACGACCGCCCCACCTGCCGTCAACGCCCCCTGGTTGCCTCGCGCACGGCAGGCCATCACGAGGGACGCCACCGAGTGTGTGCCCGTATCGCTCGCCGTGGAGGTCGTGGACGCCGCTGGCCACGTGGCGTCGCAGATGGGACGACTGCCCGTGCCGGCCGAGTGCGACGAGCGCTCGGTCGACCGCCTCCGGAACGCGCGCGTGCTCTACCTTGACCCACTCGAGCCGCCGGAGCCCCCGGCCCCCAAGGGCACCGTCGAAGACCGCGGCTGGCCGCCGGTCTACGCTCCCGACCCGCTCGATGGCGCCATCGTCTGGAAGGACCGCTCCGACAACGAGGATGGCTTCCGCGTCTACGCGCGCCGCAGCTGGTTCGAGGTCGACTGCACCATCACGAACGGCCCCTGGGAACTCGTGAAGGAGTTGCCGCCGGACACGAAGAGCTACCGGCCGCAGCACACGAAGGTGACGCGCTCCATCGACGTCCCGGTGATCAAGGGAGTGCCTGGGACCATGGTCCGCTGGGAGTACGCCGTGACGGCCTTCAACCTGGCCGAGGAGACGAAGAAGGTGCCCGTCGGCGGCTTCATCGGCGGCTCGGAGGCGTTCTGCGACCCGGGTCTGGAGCTGCCCCCTGACCTATAGCGGGCGCTCCCCGTTCGGACGGTCGGCGCGCCGGGGAGGACGACGACCGACTGGCGACGAGCGGCGCACGGACGCTGCTGACGGTGTGCCTGCCGGGGACGGCGTGGCACGGCTGACCGGCGTGCCCTGGCGTCGCCTCCTCGGCTACCTACGGCCGCACCTGGGCCTCTTCGCCATCGCCATCGTGGCCCTCGTCGTAGGGACGGCTGCGGGATTGCTGCTGCCGCTCGTCGTGGGCGGCTTCGTGGGCGAGGTGGTGAGCGCGGGCGACGCCGGCGGCCTCGACCAGCTGGTCCTCCTCCTGGCGGGGCTGACCATGGTGCTGGCAGTGACGACGTTCGCGCAGACCTGGGCGCTGGGCGTCATGGGCGAGCGTATCGTGGCCCGCCTGCGCGGCCAGGTCTTCGACCGTCTCGTCTCGCTCGAGCTCGACTTCTACACGCGCCGCCGAGTCGGCGAGCTCATCTCGCGCCTCTCGAGCGACGTCACCCAGGTGCGCACGATGCTGACGCAGACGGTGACGTCGCTGCTGTCATCGGTGCTCAGCCTCATCGGCGCCATCGCCATCCTCTTCCTGCTCAGCCCATCGCTGCTCATCATCATCCTGGCCCTGGCGCCCGCCCTCGTCATCGTGGCCATGGTCTTCGCGCGCCCCCTGCGGCGGCTCAGCACCAAAGTCCAGGACGCCATCGCCGCCAGCACGACCACCGCCGAGGAGGCCCTCAGCGGCATCCGCGTCGTCAAGTCGTTCGGGCGCGAGGCGTGGGAGCGGCAGCGCTACGACGGGGACCTGCGCGGTGTCGTGGGCACGGCCACGCGCCTCGTCACGGCCCGCGGGCTCTTCGGTGCCATGATGACGCTCCTCGGCTTCGGGACCCTCATCGTCATCCTCTGGTACACGGGCCGGCTCGTCATCGAGGGCAGCCTGACGCTGGGCTCGCTGACCAGCTTCCTGCTGTACGGCATCGCCATCGGCACGAGCCTGAGCTCCATCGCCGGTATCTACGGCCAGTTCCAGGAGGGTGCCGGGGCCGTGGTCCGCGTCTTCGAGATCATCGACGAGCGCCCCACCATCCGCGACGACCCGACCGCGCTGGCGCTTTCCAAGGTCGAAGGAGGCATCACCTTCTCAGGCGTGAGCTTCGGGTACGGCGATGAACGGGCCGTGCTGCGCGACATCGACCTGAAGATCGCACCGGGCGAGGTGCTGGCCGTGGTCGGTCCCTCCGGTGCCGGCAAGACGACGCTCTGCAACCTCATCCCGCGTCTCTGGGATGTCAGCGAAGGCCGGCTGCTCATCGATGGTCGTGATGTTCGCGACGTCCGCCTGGCCAGCCTTCGCGAGGCCGTTTCCCTGGTGCCCCAGGAGGCCACCGTCTTCGGCGGCAGCGTGGCCGAGAACATCCGCTACGGTCGTCTGGAGGCCACGCACGACGAGCTGGTCGCGGCCGCCAGGGCGGCCAACGCGCACGACTTCATCGAGGCCCTGCCTGACGGCTACGACACCGTCGTGGGCGACCGTGGCACGCGCCTCTCCGGTGGTCAGCGCCAGCGCGTGGCCATCGCCCGGGCCATCCTCAAGGACGCGCCCATCCTCATCCTCGACGAGGCCACCAGCTCGCTGGACAACGAGTCGGAGCGGCTCGTGCAGGAGGCCCTGGTCCGGCTCATGGAAGGCCGCACCACCATCGTCGTGGCGCACCGCCTCTCGACCATCCGGCACGCCGACCGCATCGCCGTCCTTGACGACGGCTGGCTCCTGGAGCTGGGCACGCATGGGGAGCTGCTCACGCTCGATGGCCTCTACGCGCACCTCTGGCGGCTGCAGGCGACCGAGAAGCCAGCCCCGGTGCCGGTCTGACCGACCAGAGACCGACTGGGGCGGGGCCGCGCCACGTAGTCTGCCGTTATGCCGGCTGCACGTCCGCCGGCCGCCCGAACAGGTAGAGGGCCCAGCCCATCGTGACGCGGCCCCAGGCCAGGTACTCGTGCCGGGCATGCGCCACGCGCTCGAGCAGGTCGTGGACATCGGGGTCGTCAGGGTTCGCGGCGGCGTAGCGTGCCGCGGCACGCCACTGGAGCGTCTCATAGCGATCCCAGTCCTCGTCGCTGCTGACCCATGCCAGCAGAGCGACGAGCCCCTCGGACTCACCGATGGCGACGTTCTCCGCGTGGCTGGCGAAGTCGTCGCGCGTCATGCCCGACCAGGCCAGGTACTCGGCCGGCGGCTCGGTCCGCCAGAATGGCTCGCCGACCAGGACGAGCCCGCCCGGTCTGACGGCACGCGAGAGGGCCTGCAGCGTGCCGCGATGTCCAGCGAAGACCCAGCTCGCCCCCAGGCAGCAGGCCAGGTCGAAGGCTCCGGCCTCGGCCTCGTAGTCGGCGCCGTCCATCTCGTGGAGCTCGATGACCGCCCTTGGCGCCCGCCGCGCCACCGACTCACGGGCACGGGCCAGGAACGGCGGCGAGGTGTCCACCCCGACACCACGGAACCCGGCACCCGAGCCACTTCCTCCGCTGGCGCCGGTGCCACTGGAACGACTCGCGCCATGCGCCTCGGCCAGCCGCACCAGCAACTCACCTGTCCCGCAGCCGATGTCCAGCACGCGTGGCTCCGGCGGCAGGTCGAGCAGGCCGATGAGCTCTTCGAGCCGCGCCGGGGACGTGGGGTTGAGGAAGACGTGGTCGGCGTGCGTGATGGCATAGAACTTCCATCGGTCCACGGCTGGCTCCCCTGCGCGCGAGGTCGTCCACGGTCCCAGTGATCCGCGCACCCCACGGTGAGCAGCCTAGCCGTTACGATGCGTCGGTGGTCTCCC
>JBFYUV010000181.1:0-4511 GCA_041299865.1 Chloroflexota bacterium | reverse complement strand
CCGAGCTGGGTCTCACGTCGGGCAAGCTGAGCGCCCGGGCCAAGGCCGAGAAGGCGCTCATCGATGCGCACGCCGCGTCCGCCAAGTCGCCCATCCTCGGTTCGGAGATGGATTACTCGCTGTTCACACCGCGTGGTCATTACACGCGCAACGAGGACCTGACGCGCTTCTTCGTGGCCATGTCCGTCCTTGGCCAGCATGCGTTCCCGCTGGAAGGGAGCAGGATGCCTGGCGGTGACATCGTCAGCGGGGCCGCTGACCTGCGCCTGGCCTTGCTGGCCTCGCGCACGCTCGTGGGCCACCCCGAGCTGGAGGCGCTGTGGCGCCAGGTCTTCGAACCCACCGCCTTCCTGGTCGGCTTCTCTGACGACTACTCGCCCTTCGAGCTGGCGGCCGCCGTGGAGGCCGCGGTCCCGGGCGGCATGGACGAACCCCTGACGGCCACGGATGACGAGACGCTCTCCGCCATCACCGGGGCGCTGCGGGAGACCCGCCCGGTGCGAATCGACCCGGAGCGTCCCTCCGTCCGCCTGATGGGCACCCGCTTCGTCATCGATTCCTGGATCCTCGACCAGCTGGTCGGGCCCAACGTGGGCACGCAGGCCGATCCCCGGGTGCTCGCCTCTCCGCTCGACCTGGCGGCGGCCTTCGGTTCCGACTTCGCGCTGACCATCCAGGACGCCGCCGGCGAGACTGCCCATGCCAACTACCCCGAGCAGATGGAGGCCTTGCGAACGGCCGTCGCGGCGCGCCCGGAGGAGGCCTGGGGCCAGACCGTCTACGACGCCTGGCTGGCAGCCGTGGAGCCCATGTGGTTACCCCATGGCGGCGCCTTCCCGGACTTCATGCAGTCCGATGCCTGGCGGGCCAAGGACCAGCAGACCGGCTTCGGCTCCTACGCGGAGCTCAGGCACGACACCATCCTCTACACCAAGCAGGCCTTCGGCGATACCGGCGGGGGTCCGCCGGCGCGCCCCGTCCGCAACTGGGTCGAGCCCGACCCTGTCCCACTGCAGCGGCTCGCGGCGGCGGCGACGCTCACCCGCGACGGGCTTGATAGCCGCGCACTGCTGTCGGCGCCGCTGCGCCGGCTCCTGAACGAGTACGTCGGGATGGCCGACCGGCTCGCGGCGATCGCCGCTGACGAGCTGGCCGGCGCGCCCATCTCCGAGGAGGACAACGACTGGCTCCGGTACATCGGCTCTGTGCTGGAGTCGATGTGGTGGGACTCGAGCGAGCGCACGGGCCGGTACGGGCCCATCGCGGCCGACGAGGATGCGGCGATCATCGCCGACATCATGCGTGGCCTCGACCCCCAGGCCGGCATGGACCAGGTCGTCGAGATCGGCACCGGCTACGTGGACCGCATCTACGTCATCGTCCCGGACGACATGGGTGCCTTCCACGTCGCCAGCGGGGGTGTCTACTCCTACTACGAGTTCGGGTGGCCGACCACCGAACGGCTGACCGACGAACGATGGCGCGAGATGCTCCGCGCCGGCGATGTCCCCGCGCGACCGACATGGCAGGACCCCCTGTTCCCCGGCCGTGCGACCGGCTCGACCGAGGAGCCCGAACCGACACCTCGACCTTCCAGGCGGGAGCTCGAACGGGAGCTCGGGTCGGCCATCGATGGGGCCACCTGGGAACCCTATCGTGAGAGCCCGGCTGGAGCGGCCTTCGATCCCCTCAAGGAAGGGGCCGTGGCGGCGGTCATCTTCGACGACCTCGAGCGCGAGCTGCATCGCTCGGTCGACTACGTCGCCCTGTTCCGTTTCCGCGATGCCGACCGGCTCGACGGGTTCTGGACCTGGCGCGCGAGCAGCATGCCCGTGCCCTTGCGCCCGGGTCCGTGTTCTGATGGTCGCCCGGGCTGGGACCGCTGGCTTCACGGGGAGTACGCCTGCTACGTGAACGATGACGGCTATGCCGCCATGCGCTGGACCGACGAGCGGACCAGCACCTACGGGGTCATGAACGCCGTGGCCGGATCGACGGACCTGGCCGGGTTGTACAGCCGATGGGAGACGCTCGTGGACGGGAGCGGGCCCTCCGCGTAGGTGCGCTGGCTCAGCCCACGTACTCGGCGAGGTGCTGGCCGGTGAGGGTGCCGCGGGCGGCGACCAGGTCCGCGGGCAGGCCGGCGAAGACGACCCGCCCGCCATCGTGCCCAGCGCCAGGGCCCAGGTCGATGATCCAGTCGGCGTGCGCCATGACCGCGAGGTGGTGTTCGATGACGATGACCGACTTGCCCGCGTCCACCAGCCGGTCGAGCAGCCCGAGCAGGTGCTCGACGTCCGCGAGATGCAGGCCAGAGGTCGGCTCGTCGAGCACGTAGACGCCACCGTCGGTGGCCATCTGGATGGCCAGCTTGAGCCGCTGCCGCTCGCCACCGGAGAGCGTCGTGAGCGGCTGGCCGAGACGCAGGTACCCGAGCCCGACATCGGCCATCCGGGCGAGGACCGCGCGGGCAGCCGGCGTCCTCGACGCGCCGCTGCTGAAGAACTCCAGCGCCTCGCCGACCGACATCGCAAGTACCTCGCTGATGTCCCGCCCGGCGAGCTTGTACTCCAGCACACTGGCCTCGAACCTCCTGCCCTCGCATTCCTCGCATACCGACTCCACGGTCTCCATGAAACCCAGCTCCGTGTAGATGACGCCGTTGCCGTTGCAGTTCGAGCAGGCGCCCTCGGAGTTCGCGCTGAACAGCGCGGGCTTGACCCCGTTGGCCTTGGCGAAGGCCGTCCGGATGGGGTCCAGCAGCCCGGTGTACGTGGCCGGGTTGCTGCGGCGCGAGCCCTTGATGGGCGCCTGGTCGATCGAGACGACGCCCGCGTCCCTGGGCATCGAACCGTGGATCAGCGAGGACTTGCCCGATCCGGCCACGCCGGTGACCACGCAGAGGACGCCGAGCGGGATGTCCACGCTCACGTCCCGCAGGTTGTGTTGGGTCGCGTGGCGGATCTCCAGGCTGCCGACGGGCGTGCGGGTCTTCGGCTTGAGCGCGGCGCGGTACCCGAGGTGGCGTCCGGTGAGCGTGTCACTGGCCCGCAGGCCTTCGACCGTCCCCTCGTAGCACACCGTGCCACCGTCAGAGCCCGCCCCGGGGCCGAGGTCGACGACGTGGTCGGCGATCTCGATGACCTCCGGCTCGTGCTCGACGACGAGCACCGTGTTGCCCTTGTCGCGCAGGCGCCGCAGCATCTGGTTCGTGCGCTGCACGTCGTGGGGATGCAGACCCGTGGTGGGCTCGTCGAAGACGTACGTGACGTCCGTGAGCGATGACCCGAGGTGGCGGATCATCCTGACGCGCTGCGCCTCGCCGCCCGAGAGCGTGCCTGACGGCCGCTCGAGCGAGAGGTAGCCGAGCCCGATCTCGACGAACGAATCGAGGCTCTGCCGCAGGGCGGCCAGCAGCGGCGCGACCGTCGGCTCGTCGAGGTCACGGACCCAGGCGGCCAGGTCGCTGATCTGCATGGCGCAGGCGTCGGCGATGTTGAGGCCCTCGATCCTCGACGATCGGGCTGCCTCGGCCAGGCGGGTGCCATGGCACTCGGGACACTCGGTGAACGTGACCGCCCGGTCCACGAACGCCCGGATGTGCGGCTGCATCGCCTCCACATCCTTGGACAGGAACGATTGCTGGATCCGCGGCACCAGCCCCTCGTAGGTCATGTTGATGCCCTCGATCTTCAACTTGACCGGCTCCCGGTAGAGGAAGTCGTGGCGCTCCTGCTCGGTGTAGTCGCGGATGGGCACGTCGGGGTCGACGAAGCCGGAGGCCGCGTAGAGGCGATGGTTCCAGCCACCGGTGTTGTAGCCCGGGATGGTCAGCGCGCCCTCGGCGAGCGACTTGGAGTCGTCGAAGAGCTGGCTGAGATCGATATCGGTCACGCTGCCCAGGCCGTCGCAGCGCGGGCACATGCCCCCGACGACGGTGTAGGTCTTCCGTTCGGTCTTGCGATCACTGCGCTCGATGGTGATGGCACCGGACCCACGGACCGAGGGGACGTTGAAGGAGAACGCCTTGGGCGTTCCGATGTGCGGCTGCCCGAGCCGGCTGAAGAGGATGCGCAACATCGCGTTGGCGTCGGTGGCGGTGCCGACGGTGGAGCGGGGGTTGCCGCCCATCCGCTCCTGGTCGACGATGATCGCGGTCGTGAGGCCGTCGAGGACGTCGACGTCGGGCCGCGCCAGTGTCGGCATGAAGCCCTGCACGAAGGCGCTGTACGTCTCGTTGATGAGGCGCTGCGACTCGGCGGCGATGGTGGCGAAGACGAGCGAGCTCTTGCCGGAGCCCGAGATGCCGGTGAAGACGGTCAGCCGGCGCTTCGGGATCTCGACGTCGATGCTCTTGAGGTTGTTCTCGCGGGCGCCGTGCACCCGGATCAGGTCGTGCCGGTCGGCAGGGTGAGTGGCAGCCGGCTGTGTGTCCGTCTCGTTGGCCATAAGTATGCTCTCCATCTGGTCAGGGGAGGCTCGCGCGCGGCCTCCGTCGACGTTGATCACAC
>JBFYUV010000180.1:0-6059 GCA_041299865.1 Chloroflexota bacterium | reverse complement strand
CTGGCCAGAGCCCGACTTCCCGCGCACGCATACGCTCAAGATCCGCCGCAACGAGGTGCGCGCCTGGGCCGGCGACGACGTCGCCCTCAAGGTGCGCGAGGCGGACGCCGCCTGACCCGACGCAGCGGCCGCTCGGAGGTGAGGCCTGACGCGGGGCGCCGCGGCCGCTCGGAAGAGAGGCCTGATGGCCGCTACTTCACGACCCCGACGGGGCTGCCCACGTCGGCCACCGCATCGAAGAGAGCCACCGCCTGCGCAGCGTCGGAGGAGCGCCCCGGTGACCAGCTCGTGAAGATCACGGCGTCGTCGCGCACCGCGACCGAGAACTGCGTGTCCGGCGTGAAGTTGGCCTGCCCGAAGCCCGAGCCGAGATAGGCCGCCAGCTCCTGCGCCCAGCGTCCTGCCTCGGCCGCATCCGACGCGTCGTAGATGACCACGTAGCCGTCGTCCGGGTCGGCCAGGTCGGCGCGCAGGACCACGCGCGGAGCCTGGAGCAGCGACTCGGGCTCGGACGTGCGGTAGGCGGCCATCGCCACGTCGAGGCGGTGCCCCACGGAGGACACCGCCGTGCCGAGCTCGGTGATGGTGTCCGAGGTCGAGGGCCCCCATGACTGCAATGGCGTGGGCAGCGGCACGACGTCTGCCTGGACCGAGGGCCGGTCCGGCGAGGCGCAGGCACTCACACCGAGCGCGACCGGGAGCATGGCCGCCATCGCCATGGCGCGCCAGGGGCCGCCCAGGTTCATCCGGGCGGCCAGGCGAAGCGCCGTCCGCCGACCAGGTGGACATGGAGGTGCGGCACGGACTGGCCGCCATCGGCACCTACGTTGGACACAAGGCGGTAGCCTCGCTCGGGGAGGCCGGCGTCTGCAGCGAGCCGCGCGGCGACCGCAAAGAGTCGGCC
The DNA here is from genome assembly GCA_041299865.1 of Chloroflexota bacterium. Taxonomy (GTDB): domain Bacteria; phylum Chloroflexota; class Limnocylindria; order Limnocylindrales; family CSP1-4; genus JAFMJV01. Next base: position 5,155 of record JBFYUV010000180.1, on the reverse strand, counting down.
CAGCATCGCGCCGTCGCGCTCGCCCAGCTCCGCCGCCGAGGCGATGTGTTGGCGCGACATGAGGAGCTTGTGCACCGGTGCGACCGGGTTGATGTCGTCGATGGCCACCACGAGGTCGTCCTCATGCACCCGCTCGGCGGGGATCTCGCCCGCGATGATCCTGCAGAACAGGCAGTCGGGGTCGGTCATGTCGTCTCCCTCATCACTCGGTGGTCCATCGTCGGAGCGTGGCACCTCAGAACGTCGGCTTGCTCATCATGAGCCAGCCGATGAGGCCGATAGCGCCGGCCATGAGGTAGCTGATGTAGCGCTGCCGCCGTGCCCGGCTCCGCCAGCGCTCCTTCTCCTCCTCGCTGGCGGCCTGGCGCAGGCCGAGCAGGCGGCGCACCCCTGGCCGCTGGATGAAGAAGGCCACCAGCAGGACGGTGGCGTAGATGGCCAGGGCGAGGAGCAGCCATGGCTGGTCGAGGAACGCGCCGCCCAGGACCAGGAGCATGGCGACGCCCGTGGCGGCCACACCGGCGCCGATGATGATCGTGCCGTGCGCCTCGAGCCAGATGAGCATGCGCGTGAAGGGTCCCGGGTTGGCTGCCACCACGGGCTCGCCGTCGGTTCCGCGCGTGCGCATCGTGAAGGGCAGCAGGAAGGCCGGCAGGAAGAGCGAGATGGCCAGGATGACGTGGGTCGTCAGCAGGAGGGGGAAGAGGCTCGGCGGGATGGTCATGTCTTCTCCGCGTCGAGGGACACCCAGTCCGTCTCCTGGTCCCGCCCCACGATCCTCAGGCCGGCCGACTCGAAGGCCGCCACGACCTCCGGCTCTCGGTCGATGAAGATGCCCGAGGCCAGCAGGCGACCGCCACTGCCGGGGCTCCCGTCGCCAGGGCGCATGGCAGCCGCCAGCTCCGGCGCCAGCGCCACGAGCAGACTGGCCACGAGGTTGGCGAGGACCAGGTCGAAGGGGCCACCCACCACAGGCAGCGAGCCGACCGAGGCGGTGATGGACACCCCGTTGCGGGCAGCGTTCTGACGCGTGGCCTCGACGGCGATGGGGTCGGTGTCGACGCCACGGAGCACTCGGGCGCCCAGCAGGCCGGCGGCTACCGCCAGGATGCCCGACCCGCAGCCGACGTCGATGACGGAGGCGCCCGTCACCAGGCCCGCGTCATGCCAGCGCTCCAGGCCCACCAGGCAGAGCCGCGTGGTGGGGTGCAGCCCGGTGCCGAAGGCCATGCCCGGGTCGAGGGCCACGACGACGTCGTCCACTGCGGGGTCATACTCGCGCCAGGTGGGCTTGATGACGATGCGTCGGCCGAACCGCATCACCGGGAAGTGCTCCTTCCAGGCCTCGGCCCAGTCTTCCTCGTGGACGGCGCTGACGCGCAGCTCCCCGATGGGCCGCAGGCCGAAGGCGGTCAGGTGGCCGAGTCGGGTGCGGGTCTCGCCGATGGCTGCCTCGGCGGCCAGGCGGTCGATGGCGGGCAGGTAGGCTCGGAGGGTGGCCGGGGCGCCTTCGATGGGGACGGCAGCCAGACCCTCCTGCTCCGTGGCGAAGGGCTGCTCCACCGAGACGCCGCCCGCGGCCACACGCGAGAGGATCTCACTGACGGCCTCCGCGGCCTCCGGGTCCGCCTCGATGGCGAGCTCCAGCCAGGTGCCCGCGGCGGACGTGCCCTCGTCGGCGACAGGCAGGCCGTCACCCGCGGGCGCCGCGAGATCGCCTGCCGCCCCTTGTCCTGCCAGCGGGTGCTGTTCGCTACTCAGTTGATGGCGTCCTTGAGACGCTCGCCGAGGCTGCGCTTGCCCTTGCGGGTGCGTGGCACACCCTCCGGCGGTCCAGCGCCGTCGAGGCTGAGCTCGCCGCTCTCGACGGCGAGCTGCTCGAGCAGCTCGCGCTGCCTGTCGGAGAGTCGCGTGGGCACCTCGATGTCCACGAGCACGTGGAGGTCGCCGCGCACGCCTGGGCGCCGCAGGTGAGGCACACCCTTGCCGCGGCGGCGGATCTCGGTGCCGGGCTGGGTGCCGGGTTTGATGTCCAACAGCTCCTGCCCGTCCGGCGTGACGATGGGCACCTGGGCGCCGAGAGCCGCCTGGGTCATCGAGAGCCGCAGCTCGAGGTAGAGCTCCGTGCCGTCCCGCTTGAGGAGCGGATGCTCCTCGACATGCGTGACGACGTAGAGGTTGCCGGGCACGCCGCCGCGGGGCGCCGCCTCCCCCTCCCCCGTCAGGCGGATCTGGTGGCCATCGTCGATGCCGGCCGGCACGGTCACGCGCAGCGTGCGCTTGTGCTCCAGGCGGCCATCGCCCCGACAGGTCGCGCAGGGCTTCTCCACGATCTGGCCCGAGCCCCGACAGCGGCTGCAGGCGGTCACGTTGACCATCTGGCCCAGCAGCGTGGAGCGCACCTCGCGCACCTCGCCGCTGCCGCCGCACTGCGGGCAGGCAGACGGCGTGCTGCCCGCTTCAGCGCCGCTGCCATCGCAGGTCGCGCAGCGGTCGAGCGCCGTGAAGCTGAGGTCCTTGTCAGCCCCCTGGATGGCCTCGTCGAAGGTCAGCGTCAGGTCGTAGCGCAGGTCGGCGCCGACGGGACGCCGGGGTCGGCGCGCATTGCCGCCCGCGGCGGCGCCACCGAAGAAGGCGTCGAAGATGTCGCCGAAGCCCTGGAAGCCGCCGAAGGGCCCGTAACCCTCGGCCCCGGTGCCACCCACGCCTGCCCGTCCGAACGTGTCGTAGGACTGGCGGCGCTGCGGGTCGGAGAGGACCTGATAGGCCTCGTTGATCTCCTTGAAGCGGGCGTCAGCGTCAGCGTCGGTGCTGACGTCGGGGTGCCACTGCTGGGCCAGCTTCCGGAATGAGCGCTTGATCTCCTCGTCGCTGGCGCTGCGTGGAAGGTCGAGGATCTCGTAGTAGTCGCGGGTCGTGGCCATGCCTGCCGGAGTATAGGCAAGGCGCGCCGCAGGACCCCACAGCGCACCGGGGCGACCCGCACGGATCGAGTGTGCGCCTAAGGCGCGACCCCATGACCGGCCGTCGCCTTAGCGGCATGGTGGCGCCATCGATACGCAGCCGGAGGTCGGCGAGATGGCACACCAGACCGGTCACACGCTCGGACGGGCGAACCCTGACGGCACCGGGCCGCCCGTGCGGCCGCGCCTGCCGGGCGAGGGTGGCGCGACGAGCTTCATGGACACGGTGGCGGACCTCGTCCGGCGCTTCCGCTATCTCCACGACCCGACACGGCCCGAGTGGCAGACGGCCGCAGAGGTCCTGGCCTGGGCTGGCGACGACCTCCCGGACGAGGTCACAGACCGCCTCGCCCTCGGTGGCTTGAGTGCCATCGGCAGGCCGGAGTTCCCGGAACACCGGCTCTCCGATGGGCTGGCCGACTGGGTCGCGGCCGGATCGCCGGAGCAGCCCCTGGCATCCTGGAGGTCGTGGCCGGTCCCGGACCAGCGCGAGCTCCTCGTCCAGGGGCTCACTGAGTACGCACGGCTCATGCCCACCGACGACTACCAGCTCGCCTACCACTCGGGGGATGCGTACCAGGCCCGGCTCCTCGTCACGATCGGTTGGGTTCCCAGCCTGCTGGGCGCGATGGTCACGGGTGCCATCGTCGCGGGGCTGGCCGACGATCTCTGGCGCTTCCCGACCGTCGCCCTCGCCGGACTGGTCCTGGGCTGCCTCGCGACGGCCGGCTCGTGGAGCGCCGCCAGCACCCTCGACCTGCGCTGGCATCTCTTGGGTCGGTACTGGTGGACGGCTGTCTGGCTCATCGTCCTGCTCCCCGGGCCGGCGATGGCCTTGCTCGTGGCCGTGGTCACGCTGAACCTCGGTTGATCAGGTCACTCATGGGCCTGTCGTCGCCCGGTGTGATGTGGGCGGTCAGCTCATCGTCCACGTATGCTCGGCGGCCATGGATGCCCTGCCGGTCAGCGCCGCGGCGGCGCGCCGATTCCTCGTGCGGCGCCACCTGCTGGCGCCGCCACGCTCACAGCCTGCCGGGTTCGACGGCGTGCGCGCGGTCTTCGCCCGCCTCGGCTCGGTCCAGTTCGACCCGCTGGCCGTGGCCGGCCGCAACCACGACCTCGTCCTGCACGCCCGGGTGCTCGACTACGACCCGGACTGGACGAACGCCCTCCTGTACGAGCGACGCGAGCTCTTCGAGACCTACAACAAGATGCTCAGCCTGCTGCCCACGAGCGAACTGCCCTGGTTCCGACTCGCCTGGGACCGTTTCCTGGCCGAGCACCGCGATGGCGCCTTCGCCCGCCATCCCGAGACGGTCGCGCACGTCCTCGAGCGCCTCCGGGACGACGGGCCCCTGAGCAGCCTCGACTTCCAGAGGCGATCCACGATCGACTGGTACTGGGGACCCACCAGCGAGGTGCGCGCCATCCTGGAGGCCCTTTCGGAGGCGGGCGTCATCGGCCTCGCCCGGCGCGAGGGCAACCGCCGCTACTTCGACCTCGTCGAGCGGCTGTTCCCGGTCGAGCTGCTGGCTCGCCGGCCCGACGAGCGCGAGCAGCAGCTCCACAAGCTCCTCTCGCGCTACCGCGCCCACGGCCTGCTGGGCGAGGGCGGCCAAGCCGAGCTCTGGTACGGCATCGCCAAGGCCCGCCCCGCTCCGGATGATCCGCCGGGGACCCCGACACGCCAGGCGCTGCGCGAGGCGCTCGTGGCCACCGGCGACCTGCTGCCGGTGGCCGTGGAGGGCGTGCGCGGCACCCGCTACGTCCTCGGCGAGGAGGCCGGCCAGCTGCGCACGGCCGAGGCCGAGACCGCGGCCGGCACCCTGCTCACGGACCCGGGCGTGGTCCTCCTCGCCCCGCTCGACTCCTTCGTCTGGGACCGCGACCTGCTGCGCAGCCTCTTTGGCTTCGACTATGTCTGGGAGGTCTACGTGCCGCAGACGAAGCGGCGCTGGGGCTACTACGTCCTGCCGCTCCTCTTCGGCGACCGGCTCGTGGGCCGCATCGAGCCGCGCATCGACCGAGCCACGCGCACGGTCCGCGTCCTGGGTGCCTGGTGGGAGCCGGGTTTCCGCCCGGGCGACGAAGGGGGCTTCGTGCCGGCGCTGCGGAGGGCGCTGGAGGCCTACCTGCGCTTCGCCAGCGCCAGTCGCCTCGAATGGGCCGCCCACCTGGGACCGGAGCGACGG
>JBFYUV010000179.1:0-8669 GCA_041299865.1 Chloroflexota bacterium | reverse complement strand
CCGTCGCTGTGACGATCGAGTGGCACTCGGTGGATGCTTGTGCCGTCCGACGGCACGGACCGGGAGGAGATCAGGGGCCCCGCGGGGCATCTCCCGGTTCGACCCGGCAGGCGGTCTGTGGGGAGGTCGGCGTCGGGGGCAGGCGCCGCGAGTGGGCCACGCCGCACAGGGCTACAGCCCGGCCAGCTCCGCCATGAGCGCCACGTGCTCGAGGTCTCGGGGCAGGAAGTCCTGGAGGAGCAGGCGGTCGATGCCCGACTCCGCGTACTCGGCGATGCGCGTCCGCGCGCCATCTGGAGTGCCCAGCACCCAGCGGTCGCGGCGCTCCTCGAGCCAGGTCGTGGCCTCGTCGCCGGCGCCGCCGAAGATGGCCACCTGGGCCTCGGTCCGGCGCGCCATGTCCGCCTCATCGCGGCCCACCAGCGTGCCCGCCATCGCCGAGCGCGCCAGCGTCGCCGGGTCGCGCCCGATGGCCTCGCAGGCCGCATCCAGGCGGGCCATGATCTCGCCCACCTGGGCCGGGCTCGAGGAGCTGACGTTGTACTCGTCGGCGTAGCGGGCGGCCAGCCGGATCGAGCGCGGCTTGCCGGTGCCGCCGATGATGAGACTGGGACGGCGGCCCTTGGGCCGGAGGAGCGAGTCACGCACCTGGTAGTGCGCCCCCTCGAACGACCAGCCGTCAGGCTCATCCCAGAGGCCGCGCAGGATGGCCAGCTGCTCCTCCATGCGGTCCACTCGCCCAACGGTGTCCGGGTAGGGGATCCCCAGCCGGGCGTGCTCGCCCTCGTTCCAGCCGGCGCCGACGCCCATCTCCACGCGCCCACCGCTCATCTCGTCGACGGTGGCAACGACCTTGGCGAATGAGCCCGGGATGCGGAAGGTCACGGGCGAGACCATGGTGCCCAGCCCGATCCGTGTCGTCTCCCGTGCCAGTCCCGCCAGCGTCGTCCAGGCGTCCGTGGTCGGCAGATCGTCCTGGCCGGGGAAGCTGGAGTAATGGTCGGACCGGAAGAAGGTCTCGAAGCCGAGCCTCTCCGCGGCCAGGGCCGTATCGAGGATGTCCTGATAGCTGTAGCCCTGCTGCGGCTCGGTCATCAGTGCGAAGCGCATGGGGTCGGTCTCCTGGAGGGGGCTCTGGCTGACCTGCGCATCATGCCGCAGTGCCCCCAACGGAGCGGCGACCGACGATTCAGATCGTGGCGCCGGCGTCACCGCGGCCGCGCCGGGCATGCCGTCGGATCATGAGGATGAGCAGGAGCAGGGCCAGCAGCGGCAGGATGACGAGGGGCAGGACGACGACGGCGAACCAGACGCCAAGGCCGACCAGTCCCTGGAGAGCGTCGACGGTCTGCGCCAGGGCGGCATCGACCTCGCTTCCGAGGTCCCAGCCCTCCTGGGCGGCGGCCACCGCGGCGACCGGCGTGTACCAGCTCACCGTGAGCGTGGAGAGCGCCGCCTGGTCGGCGAGGTGGGCGCGCTGCGCCTCCAGCTGCTCGATCTGACCGCGCACCTCCTCGAGCCGTATCTGCACGGCGAGGACGTCCTCGATGCGCCCCGCGCGGTCCATGATCTCCACCAGCGCCGCCTCCGAGGCACGCAGGTTGGCGATGCGGGCGTCGAGGTCCATGACCTGACCGGTGACCTCGATCGACTGCGTGGCTTCGCGAACGACGCGGTCGGCCTCGTCACGGAGGGCATCGACGGCCTCCCCGAAGCGCGCGACGGGCACGCGGTAGGTCACGCTGGCCCAGCGGCTCTCGCCCTGGTCGTAGGCATCCGAACCTGAGACGTAGCCGCCCAGGCCCTGGATGGCCGAGCGAGCGGAGAGCAGCGCCGCCGCCATGTCCTGCACCTCCAGCTCGAGGTTGGCGGTGCGCACGATGCGGGCGTCATCGACCCGCGAATCAGCCTCCGACGCGACGACCGGCGACGCTGCCCCGACCTGGGCATCCAGCAGGCGAGCCGCCTCCATCGGGGCGGCCATGGCCGCGTTCGCGCCGTCGTCGAGCCATCCGGCCCCCGAGGAGTCGGCTGCCGTCGAGGTAGCGACGAGGCGCTCCTCGAGCATCACTTCCCCATCGGCCATCTGCAGGCCGACCGGCCCGGGTTGCCCCGCTAGCCGGATGCCGAGCGCCACGGTCACCACCACCACGATGAGCGTCAGGAACACGTAGAGCGAGGTCGGGCGTGTGCGGCGCGACCCACTGATCAGGGCCTCCATGGCTGGTCCTCCGTTGTCGGGTCTGGGTCGCCGGAGCTCGTCTCGGCCGATGCCGGCGGTAGGATGCCGCCATGACGTCATCGAGCCCGCTGCCGTTCCCTCCCGAGCTCCAGGCGCCCGGTACCGACGCGTCGCCGTACGAGGCGGTAGCTGCCGTGGCAGATCTCGCGCCCGGCGCGATGCTGCGCATCAGCCGGGGCGACCTGGACGTGCTCATCGTCCACAGTGAGGCCGGCTTCGCCGCCGTCGAGGACCGCTGTCCACACATGGCGGCGCCCCTGAGCGTGGGTCGCCTGGAGGGCTGCATCCTCCACTGCCCACTGCACCGCGGAGCGTTCGACCTGCGCGACGGTGAGGTGGCGACCTTCCCGACTACGGGCGGGCTGGATGCCGAGGGCGGGTCGCGCCCCGCCTGGTCCCCGGAAGGCTCCGCGCCCGTAGCGCCGACCACCGACGCCAAGGCCAGGGCGCGGGCGCTCACACGGGTGCGACGGCTGCGCTACTTCCCGCTGCGGGTCCGGGATGGCCGCGTGGAGATCGCGCTGCCGACGTGAACGGACCGCACGAGCGACGCCGTGCCGCGGCCCGCTGGCTGGCCGTCGTGGCCTGGATGGGGGTGATCTTCGCGCTGTCGTCGGTCAGCGGGCTGCGGGTCAGCCAGGACACCGAGGTGGATCGACCCATCCGCGCGCTGGCTCACCTGGCCGCCTTCGGCCTGCTGGGCGGCCTCGTGCTGTATGCCCTCTGCGCAAACGCTCGGCCCACCATCGCCAAGGCCGTCCTGGCGATGGCCATCACGACGCTCTACGCGGTGAGCGATGAGCTGCACCAGTCGATCGTGCCGGACCGCACCGGCCGCGCGCAGGACGTGGCCGTCGATGCCCTCGGCGCCCTGGTCGGCCTGACCGTCGCCTGGCTCGTCCTCCGCCGCGGAGCCGGGCCACCGAGACCCGCGCCGCCGGGGTCCGGGCCGCCAGGCGACGAAGCCACGGACCCAGGAGCGAGCTAGTCGGCCTCTCGCAGTGGTGCGCCCCTGGCCTCGACGCCCAGGGCGATCACGCGCAGGCCGGCCGCTGAAGCCGCCGCGGCGTCGACGATGCGTCGACCGTCCACCACGAGGTCGCCGGCCATGGCCGGCGCGATGGAGGCCCAGTCGAGCATCCCGAACTCCGGCCACTCGGTGGCCACCACCACCGCGTGGGCGCCGCGGGTAGCATCAGCGACGCTCGGGGCAGCCTCGAGGGCCACCGTGGCGGGGTCCGGATCGGCCGCATCGGCCGCATCGGCCGCATCGGCGTCATGGACCGCTGCCGCCCGGAGCAGGGCGATCCCCCGCTCGAGCGCCACGGGATCGAAGGCGGCCAGGCTGGCGCCACGGGCCAGCAGCCCGCGGCCAAGCCGGATGGCCGGCGATTCCCGCAGGTCATCAGTGCCAGCCTTGAAGGTCAGCCCCAGGAGTGCGACCCGCATGCCGCTCACCGAGCGGCCGGCGGCACGCTCAAGGCCCTCGACGAGCCAGTCGGCCTGCCTGACGTTGGACGGCCAGATGGCATCCATGAGCGGTGTCTGCACACCGTGGCCATGCGCCAACCGCGGGAGCGCCCGCGCCTGGGAGGGGAAGCAGGAGCCACCGAAGCCCGGACCCGGCGAGAGGAAGCTGCGACCGATGCGCTTGTCCAGGCCCATGCCGTCCACGACGGCCTGGGCATCTGCGCCGGTGGCGGCGGCCAGGCGCGAGATCTCGTTGGCGAAGGTGATCTTGGCGGCCAGAAAGACGTTGGAGGCCACCTTGATGGTTTCCGCGCTGGTGAGGTCGGTGAGGAGCACGGGCGCCGCCAGGGGCGCATAGACGCGCTGCAGGGCCTCCGCCAGGGCGCTGCCGGCGGCCCCATCGTCATGGCCATCGACGCCGATGACGACGCGGTCAGGCGCCAGGAAGTCAGCCACGGCGACCGCCTCGCGCGTGAACTCCGGGTTGTGCGCGATGCGAACGGAGGCATCGACGGCCTGCATCTGGCGAGCGATGTCGGCGGCCGTTCCCGGCAGCAGCGTGCTGCGGATGACGATGGCGCGGGGCAGGCCAGGGTCCGAGGCGATGTCGCGCACGGCGGCCCGCACGATGCCGTCATCCCACTCCTCGTCCGGGTCGAGCGTGCCCACGCAGACGATCGCCAGCTCCGCTCCGCGGATGGCCGTGGCGTTCTCGGCGAACCGCAGGCGCCCCTCGCGCAGGCCCTTAGCCACGAGCTCGTCAAGCCCGGGCTCATGCACCGGCAGATCGCCCGCGCGCAGGCGCGCCACGCGCGCCGCATCCACGTCCAGGCAGACGATGTCATGCCCGAGGTGCGCCAGGCAGGCAGCGGTCACGAGGCCGACGTACCCGGCGCCCACGATGGCGATGTGCATCGGCCGAGCGTACCCGATAGCCGTGCCAGCCGAAGGTCCCGGTGCGTGGAAGCACCACCGGGTGGGTGGAGTGGCCCCCAAGGTGCGGTACCGTTCCGCGTGATGCGCCGCCCCCAGTCGGCGTCCGGACTCGCCGCCGTGTTGGCGAGCCTGTTCGTCTTGAGCCTCGTCGCCGCACCCGTGGACGCCAAGTCGGCCGCGGGGCGTTCGCATGGCCAGGCCTGGAAGCGGGCCGCCGAGTGCACCCCGTGGAGCAGCGAGTTCGCGCCGCCGCCGACCATCCGCGTCCTGCGCAGCCAGCGAGACCTGGTGGCACCGGAGGTCGTGGGCACCGTGCAGGAGGTCGACTTCCGCCAGTACGTCGCCACCACCATGGCCGTGGAGTGGCCGGAGTCGTACCCGCTCGAGACCCTCAAGGCGGGCGCCGTCGCCACCAAGCAGTTCGCCTGGTACCACGTCATCCACCCGCGCGGGGGCGTGGTGGACCTGCCCGACGGCACCCAGACTTGCTACGACGTTGTCGACACCACGATCGACCAGTACTACTACCCGGAGAAGTACGGCGTCGGCCTGCCTGATGGCCCGGGCCGCAAGATCATGGCGGCCCTGGACGAGACCTGGGATGTCACTGTCCGCAAGTACCTCCCGGCCAGCCGGGCCAGTCGCTTCTTCCTGACGGGCTACCGGGCGGGAACCACCACGGTCTGCGGGCAGGATGCCAACGGCTTCAAGCTCTACCACCGGAGCACGCGGGCCTGCGGGCTTGACGGACTGCGCTATCGCGAGATCCTGCGCCGCTACCTGAGTCCCAACCTGGAGATCGTGACCGCGGGCCGGCACGACGTGGTCGGCTCGCGCCACGGCGATCCGGCGGCCATGATCCGGACGCCCGAGGGACAGCAGGTGGCGCACGTCTGGCCCTCCGGGGAGTCGGCGGCCGGGGCGGGGTCGCGCGCGGGCCTGCGGATCTCCGGCGAGGACCTCGTGGGCTTCGCCTCCGGCGACGTCAACGACGACGGCCGGGATGACCTCGTCTGGCTGCTGCAGACGGGGCCGCGGACCGGTCAGCTGCGGGTCGCGCTCAGCGATGGGTCCTCCTACGGCGGGGAACAGGTCTGGTACGACGGCGCCATGCTGGTGGCGCTGGGCGGCGCGAAGCTGCTGATCGGTGACTTCCATGCCGACGGCCGGACCGACGTCGCGGTGTTGGGCAGGGGCGAGTCCGAGGGCAGCGCGCAGCTGGTGGTGCTGAAGAAGAAGCCTGGTGACGGCTTCCTGCGACCGGCACGCTGGTGGTCCGGACCACAGGACATGGCCACCGTGGTGGCGGCGTGGGCGGGCGACCTCAGTGGAGACGGTCGCGCCGACCTCATCCTGCGCGAGCACCCCGAGAGCGGCGGGGTGCGCATCAAGACGGCCGTCACCGGCAGCCCGTTGCCACCCGGCCAGCAGCGCATGGGCAACCTGCGCAGCACCTACGCCTCAGCGCTCGATCCGGCCAAGGTCAAGATGGTGCCGGGCGACGCCAACCGGGATGGCCGGGAGGATCTCCTTGTCCTCACGGCGCGCCAGGGTCGGGCCCGCGTCGAGCGCCTCCAGGGCCAGGCCCTGGGCGCCTTCAAGCAGGTCCCGGTCTGGGTCGCCCCGAGGGCTGACCGCGTGGCCACGGAGAAGACGCGGCTCGGGGCTGCCGATGTCGACTACGACGGCATGACCGACCTGGTGCTCTTCAGCCGTCATCCCGCCGGGACGCGCATCCGCGTGCTGCTGTCGGCGTATGACACGATGCGACCCAGTCTCGACCTCGTGGAAGGCCTCGACTGGCTGAGCCTGCGGCCCTACTGAGCGCCGGGGCCCCGGCTCGCCGACCGGGCATCAGGGCCGCGGCTGCCAGCCACGCCAGGCCTCCTCGTCCAGCCCCACGGTGACCTCCGGCCCGTTCCGCACGAGCGGCAGGCGCAGCAGACGCGGGTCGGCCAGAAGTCGCGCGAGGATCTCGTCGTCGGTCATGCGCAGGTAGCCCAGGCCGGCATCGCGGTAGGCCTTGCCATCCTCGTCGAGGAGAGCGCGGGCACCGTGGCGCTGGCTGAAGCGTCGCAGCTCACCTGGCGCCGGAGGACGCCTGGCCAGGTCCACGAAGCTGATGCCCATGCGCCGCTCCTTGAAGAAGCGCAGGGCACGCCGGGTGGCCTGTGAATCGTTGCGGCCGAAGACCTGGATGACCGCGTCGCCGCTCACGCAGCGTGCCGCTAAGCGGAGGAGGCGGCCTTGCGGGGCCGGCCGCGCCGCGAGGCACGCTTGGGCGTCATGAGGCCGAAGTAGAAGCCCTCGGTGGAGCGCTTGACGGCGATCTCCACCCCGGCCAGCTTGGCCGCGCGCACCAGCTGGGCGCGCACCGTGGCGGGCTTCTCGCCGTCCTGCAGGACGGCCTCGAAGACGACCGAATCGTCGGTGATCTGCTTCATGCGGTTGATGAGCGCTTGCTGCTCGGGGCTGATGGGCCGCCCGCGAGGCTTCGGCTTGGGCGGGTTGTCCATGAGCTCGGCGTCGACCTTCCTGTACTTGGGCATGGGCGCAGTGTAGCCCCGTGCGGTGGCGCTGCTACGCTGCGGCGGCCATGAGGACAAGGAGGGGCGCGCTCGGCGCGGCAGTGGTCGTGGGACTGCCCCTGGCCCAGCTGTTGATGCAGCCCGCCACCACGAGCGCACACGCCCTGCACGGTGACGTGGATGCGCCGCTGCCCCTGGAGGCCTACCTGGTCGGTGCCGCCATCGCCGTGGGGCTCTCGTTCGCCTTCGTGGCCATCAGCGACGGCACCCCCGCTCCCGAGCGGCCCCCAGGGCGACTGCGCACGCTGCCACGCTGGACCCGCCTCGGCCTGCGGGCCGTGGGCCTGACTGCCTGGACCTGGGTGGTGCTGCAGGCCATCGCCGGCGGTGACAGCGACGCAGAGGTCGCCTCGCTCATCCTGTGGGTCTTCGGCTGGGTCGGCCTGGCCCTCGTGAGCGCGCTGCTGGGCCCCGCCTGGTCGTGGCTGGACCCCTTCAGCACGCTGCATGACCTGGGATCGTGGCTGGGCCGGCGCCTGGGGCTGCGCGCGCCGGATCGGCGCCTCGGCCTCCGATCGACGTCGCGAGTGGCCTGGCCACCTCGCCTGGCGGCCTGGCCGGCCGCCGGCCTCCTGGTCTGCTTCGTCTGGCTCGAGCTGGTGGCGAAGGTGGGCGGTGGGCGGCCCCTTGGCCTCGTCCTCATCGCCTACTCCGGCGTGACGCTGGCCGGCATGGCCTGGTTCGGGCGTGACCGATGGCGCAGCCACGGCGAGGTCTTCAGCGTCTGGTTCGGCCTGCTCGGGAGGCTGGCGCCATATGGCCTTGAGGGTCCCGCCCAGGACGGCCGGCTGCGTCGCCGGGGCTTCGGGAGCGCGCTGGCGGACTCGCCCTGGTCCGCGTCGCTGCTGGCCGTCGTGGCCATCGGCGCCGGCTCGGTCATCTGGGACGGCGTCTCGCAGACGCAGCCGTTCGCCGACCTGGTGGGCAGCCCGGGTCTGCCGGGGGAGACGCTCCTGCTGGGCGGCTTCCTGGCCCTGCTGGTCTGGCTGGTCCTGCGAGTCGCGCGTCGCGTGGGCATGGCGGCCATGGGCGCAGGCCTGGTCCCGGTGGCCACCGGCTACCTGGTCGCGCACTACCTGGGCTACCTGCTCGTCGAGGGCCAACGCATCGTCGTAGCGCTCTCCGATCCGCTGCAGCAGGGCTGGGACCTGCTGGGGACCGCCGCCTGGGAGCCGCGCGACGACTGGTTGGCCACCTCCATGCTGTGGACGATCCAGGTCGCTGCCGTCGTGCTGGGCCACGTCACGGGCGCCTGGCTGGGCCACTCCGCCGTGCGACGCGAGCGCCAGGACGGCCGTCACGTCAGCCAGTGGCCCCTGGCCGCGCTGATGATCGGACTGACGGTGCTGGCCCTCTGGTCGCTGGGCCAGAACCTCGTCTTCGTCCCGGAGATGGGGCCGGGCATCGCGCCCGCCGTCGGTGGGGCCCAGGGC
>JBFYUV010000178.1:0-5711 GCA_041299865.1 Chloroflexota bacterium | reverse complement strand
GCGCCACCCAGCCAGGGCATGGCCAGGACGAGAACCACGGTCAGCACGGCCAGGGGGACGATGGCCATCCTTCGGCGCTCCGCGGGCATGGCATGGATACGAGAACGCATGCGCAGGCCGGTCCAGGCGAGGTAGCCGAGGGTGGCCACGGCCATCGTCAGCAACGCCCCCGTGGGGGTCAGGCCCTTGGAGGCGAAGACGGCGCGCGCCTGGTCCGCGATGTCCCCGAAGTCACCGCTCAGCATGCGCTGCCGCGCGAGGCTGGCGAACAGCCCCAACAGGACCAGGGCGGTGAGATTGACGATGACGAGTTCGCGCGCACGGCGGGGCAGGAGCGCCAGGACGGCGCCCAGGACGCCGGCGATGACACCGGCGAGCATCGGGATCCAGAAGCCGTTCACGAACGGGTCGCTGCCGAGGGTCAGGATCTCGAAGAGCTCCGGGGACGCGTTGGGCATGAAGGTGCGCAGGTTGACCACGCTGCCCAGGAGGACCAATGCGGACAGGAAGGCGCCGCTGATCAGCCCTGCCAGCGCGCCGGCCAGCACGCCAGGCCCTGGACCGCTGGGACCTCGCCGGGCTGCCGCGAAGCCAGCCGCCAGGAAGGTCACGACCAGCGACAGCTGTCCCAGTGAGATGACGTCCACCACGAGCGGCTGGCTGCCGAAGATGGGCACGATGCCCACCACGCACAGGTAGATAGCCACCCCGCCCGCGATGAGCCCCATGCCGAGGACGCCGCGCCAGGCATCCAGGGGCCTGGATGCAGCTGCCGAGGGCATGGCGCTGGCGCTCATGCGCGGGCCCTCGAGAGGCGCTCACCCAGGATGCCCTGGGGTCGGAAGATGAGGACGAGCACCAGCAGCGTGAAGGCGATGACGTCCTTGAGCTGCGTGGGCGAGGGCACCCCGAGGCCATCGAGGAACAGGATGGGACCCACGGATTCCACCTCACCCAGGAACATGCCGCCGACCATGGCGCCCGGGATGTTGCCGATGCCGCCCAGGACGGCCGCCGTGAAGGCCTTGATGCCGGGCAGGAAGCCGCTGAAGAAGTTGATCTGGATGAACATCAGGCCGAAGAGCACGCCCGCCACGCCCGCCAGCGCGGCGCCGATGGCGAAGGTCATGACGATGGCGCGGTCCACATTGATGCCCATGAGGGCTGCCGTGGGAGCGTCCTCCGAGACGGCCCGGATGGCCGTGCCGAGCTTGGTGCGCTGGACGAAGAGGTACATGCCTACCATCATCAGCAGCGCGGAACCCACCACCACCACGTCCAGCCACTGCAGGCGCAGGCTCTCCGCGATGGGCAGCATCACCGGCTCCGAGAGGATGGTGGGCACGGGGTAGGCGAAGACGCCCACGCCGACGATGCCCCTCACCGTGTACTGCAGGAAGAACGAGGCGCCGATGGCGGCGATGAGCAGCACCAGTCGCGGCGAGTTGCGCAGCGGTCGATAGGCGACGCGCTCGATGCCCACGGCCACCAGCGCGGCCACGATGGCCGCCACCAGCATCATGAGGGCGATCGAGATGATCGAGGCGATGGGGCTGGCGTTGAGGAAGCCGATGTTCTTGAGGAACGTGGCCGTGAAGTAGCCCGCGAAGGCGCCGATCATGAAGACGTCGCCGTGGGCGAAGTTGATCATGCGCAGGATGCCGTACACCATCGTGTAGCCGAGGGCGATGAGGGCGTACATGCCGCCCAGCGAGGCGCCGCTGACCAGCAGGTCCACCCAGACGTCGATGCTGTACTTGCCCGATGAGAGGGTCAGGTACGAGCCCACCACGATGACCAGGACCACGATGATGCGGAAGGCCCACAGGAACGCGGCGATGGCCGCATCGAGGGCGCGTTCGTTGGCCTTGGTGCGCGCCGCCGCGCCGTAGTCTCTCGTTGTGGCCTGGCCTGTCATCGTGCGGCCGTGTCTCCCCTGGATCCGTGATGTCGGTGCCGGTCCAGCCTGCGCCTGCGCGCTGCTTCAGCCACCACGCCCCGGACCGGCGTGTGGCCGGGCTGAGTCGCCGCGCGCCGGGCGGTAGGACCGCCCGGCTCGCCAGCTTGTCCTAGGTGCTCGTGCAGCAGGCCCTAGCCGCCGTACGACCAGATGGGTGCTGCGGGCGGCCAGGCGCCGTCGACCTCGGCCTGGCCGAGCTGGTAGACGGCGATGAGCTGGGCGCCGCAGTCACCGGTCGGGGTGCACGTCAGCGGCCCGGTCACGCCCGGGTAGTCCTTGGTGGCGAAGAGCTCATCGCGCAGGGCACCCTTGGGCACGTAGAGCGTGCCGTCCTCGCCCTCCACCGAGACCTTCTCGATGGCGTTGAGAAGGATGCCGGCCGCGTCATAGCCGTGGGCGTGGAAGGCCTGCGGCGGATTGATGCCGAACTTGGTCATGTACTTGTCCAGCAGGTCCTGGTAACCCTCCTGGAAGGCGCTGAAGTCGGGGCTGGAGAGGTACATGCCATTGGCTGCTGCACCGGCGCCCTTGACCATGTCCGCGGAGAACATGCCGTCCGAGCCGATCAGGGCCACGGACTCGAGGCCGGAGACCTCCTTGGACTGGGCGGTCATGAAGCCGCCCTCAGCCGTGAAGATCGGGTAGTAGATGGCCTCCGGGCCAGCGGCCGCGACCGAGGTCAGGACCGGCTTCATGTCCGTCTGGCCGACCTGGATGGCCTCCGAGGCCACGATCTCGCCACCCAGGGCGGCGAACTCTTCCTCGAAGACGCCCACGAGCGCCTCGGCGTAGGCCGAGCCGTCATGGACGGTGGCAGCCTTGGTCAGGCCCAGCTCGTTGAAGACGAACTCCGAGACGGCCTTGCCCTGTGAGGCATCGTTGAAGGCGGTGCGCATGTAGCCCGCGAACTCTGGGCCGCGGTCAGGAGCGGTCAGGGCTGGGCGCGTGTTGGACGGCGAGATCGTCGTCAGGCCGGCGTTGGTGAGCGCGGCGATGCCGCCCACGGTCTCGTCCGAGCAGGCCGAGCCGATGAGGCCCACGAGGCTCGGATTGGAGGCCAGCTTCTGGGCGGCCGATGCGCCACCCTCAGGGCTGCACTGGGCGTCCTCGGTGATGATCTCGATGGGGTGGCCCTTGAGCTCGTTGCCACGGTCATCAGCCGCGATCAACATGGAGTTGATCCAGTCCTGGCCGAGTGATGCGTTGGCGCCAGATAGGACGCCCCAGCCGGCGATGACGACGGGCTCACCCGCCGGGATCTCGACGACGCCGAGCGGGTCCTCCGGCGCCTGTGCGGAAACGGGCCCTGCCACAGCGACGGCCAGCAGGCCTGCCGCGGCGAAGACGCCAAGGTTCTTCCTCATCATGGTTCCTGGTTCTCCTCCTTCATGCCTGCCGCGCCATGGCGACGCCGGTCAGTCCTGTCCACGTCATGCCGCCGCCCACATCGACATCGGGTCAGCCAAGGTCGTCCGTCCTGTACCAGGCACATGGGCCGGCGTCAGGACTCCTCCCGAACACACCCTCGATAGGAGCGGGCCGCGCACCGTGGCCGCTCAAGCGTTGCGACATCATAGACCGCCCCGCGGAGCCTGCAAGGTGACCGGGTGGCTGCGATTCGGTTACGACGCCAGCGTGTACGACGCTGGTGCCCGGGTCGCGGCCGCGTGGCTGTTGACAGGACGCACCACTCCGCTGCCCGGACGTGGCGGTCCGTGGAGCCCCCGCGGGGCCGACGCGTCCAGCGGACAGCCGCCTGTGTGCAGCCACCCGAGCAGGCCTGCTCACGACAGGCGTACCTCAAGTATCACGACAGGCGTACCTCAAGTATCATGAGGGTGCGTCGTTCGAATGCAAGACGCCCCGAGCGCCCCGGGCACGTGCGGACTGTGGCCCCTCAGCGGTGGCCCTGGAACACCCGGTGCGGCGCGCTCGAGGTTCGGTCGGGACGCCCATGGGCGAGACGGCCGCTTCCATTCGGAGAGGTTCAGTCGCGATCAGACGCCAGTGCCACCTTCGGCCGTTGGCTGTCACAGGAGACCGACACATCATCACCGACCGGACACGACACCCGCGATGCGCGATGGGCAGAGCCCCAGGACGCGACCGTCGCGCAGAGTGTCCCCCCACGCTGAGCCGCTCCCTGCGGCTCGCCACACACAGGAGTCCTGCGTGAGCAAGAACGTCGCCGTCTTCGTGGACGTAGCGAACATCTTCTATGCGGCCAAGGCCGCCGGGGTCGACATCGACTACGTCACCCTCCTCAAGTCGGCCACGGCTGGCCGCGACTTCGTGCGCGCCTACGCCTACACCGGCCTCGACCCGGAGAACGAGAACCAGAAGCAGTTCCATGGCTTCCTGGCGCGCAGCGGCTACAAGGTCGTCAGCAAGGACATCCGCAAGTACGGTGACGGGCGCGTCAAGGCTAACCTCGATATCGAGCTCGTCGTGGACCTCATGCGCATGGCTGAGAAGCTCGACGTCGCCGTGATCATCTCCGGTGACGGCGACTTCGCCCCGGCCATCTACGCCGTGCAGCAGCAGGGCGTGCGGGTGGAGGTCATCAGCTTCCGCGGCAACACCAGCAGCGATCTCATCGACGCCGCGGACATCTTCATCGACATCTCCAGTGTGGCCAAGGTGGAGAAGGGCGCCCGCAGCGGACGCCGCGTCGCGGCCGAAGGCGACCTCTCCATGACCGAGGTGCCGGACAAGGAATCCGGTGTCACCCCGCGCCGCCGTCGGCGCGAGAGCGACGAGAAGCCCGATCGCACCGTACGGCCCGCGCGCCGCCGCGGCAGCCAGACTGCCGTCCCAAGCGAGGCAGAGGCAGCAGTGCCCGACGTGGTGCGCCCTGCCGCTGCGCTCGTGGCCCTGCCCGGGGAGCGGCTCTCGCGAGGCCCGGTCCAGGTCGTGGCGCCCGTCGAGGTCGACGTCGAGATGGACGTTGCCGAGATCCCGGGCGAGACGCAGCCTGAGGAGGGCCATCGTCGTCGCCGTCGCCGTGGCGGCCGCGGCCGCGGACGTGGTGGCCGCGGTGCCGAGGTCGGCCAGGTCGGAGAGGCCGAAGAAGCTGGCGACACGTCGCCCGACGAATCGGAAGCGGACATCCCCGAGTTCGCCGACGAGGTCCTTCCCTTGCCGCAGCACTCGGGCTTCGGCTCGGTCTGGGACAGCCAGATCGGCGTAGCGCCTGAGCGGCGCTCCGGGCCTGCCCCAACTCCACGCGGCGCAGATCCCGTCGACGATCTCGAGGTCGAGGGTGAACCCGAGGTGCCGGAGTACATGCTTGCCGAGCGGCGCCAGCAGGACCGTAATCGTGGCGGACGGGGTGGTCGCAGTGGCGGCTATCGGTCGGCCATCGACCGCGAGCGCTACGGCACCGGCCCCAGGCCCGGCTACCAACGCGGCCCCGCCCGTCCCGGCAGGAGCGCCCGACCGATGAGCGGTGGCCGCGCCTCGGCGCAGGCCATGGAGCCCATCGAGCAGACGCCGGGCGGCGATCCCTGGAGCGAGGTCCCGCCGGACGTCCAGGAGATGCTGCGAGCCGAGCTGGCACGGCGGCAGGCTGCCAGCGGCCAGGCCGCGGGCGGACGGCAATCAGGCGGCAAGCGCACCAGCGGTGTCCAAGCGGAGGCGGCCACGACGGACGCAACGCCCGTCGAGGCGCCCGCGCCGGTCGAGGGGGCCACGCCCAAGCGCAGCACGCGCAAGCGCACCAGCAGTGCGCCCGCGGAGGCGGCCACGACGG
>JBFYUV010000176.1:0-3898 GCA_041299865.1 Chloroflexota bacterium | reverse complement strand
CTGCCCTTCGTGGAAGCCGGCCGCGCGTCGATCCTGGCCTATACGCTGCCGCTCTGGGTCGTGCCCATCGTGGCCGTCGTCTCCCGCACGCTGCCCACGCGGCCCGAGGTGACCGGCCTGGTCCTCGGTCTGACCGGCCTCTTCCTGCTCCTCAACCCGGCCGCCATCGACTGGTCGTCCCCGCAGGTGCTCGTCGGATCCGCGCTGCTGCTGCTGGGCGCCATGGCCGGGGCCGCCGCGCTCGTCCACGTGCGTGCCCACCGCTGGCAGGGCACGCCCTTCGACGTCCAGATCTGGCAGCTGCTGGTGGCCGTCGTGCCGATGGTCATCCTGGCCGCCGTCCTGGAGCGCGACGAGTGGGCCTCGGTCGACTGGGATCTGGGCACCCTCCTCGTCATCCTCTACAGCGGAGCGCTGGCCACGGCCTTCGCCTTCTGGGCCAGCCAGTCCATCGTGCGCACCATCGGCCCCACCACGACGAGCATCGGCTACCTTGCCGTCCCGGTGGCCGGCATCCTGACCGGGGTGATCGTCCTCGGCGAGCCCGTCGGGCTGCTGGACGTGCTCGGCCTGCTGGTGACGAGCGCCGGCATCATGGTCGTGCTGCGAGCCCAGCGTGGTTCGCCAGCGGCCTCGCCGGGCACGGCCGCGGCAGGCGGCAACGACGAGATGGACCGCCAGTTGGAGGTCGTCCTCGCCGACGGCGCCGACCTGCCCGCACCGGGTTCCAGGCAGCACTGACCTCGCGCCGGGCGGCGCTGGCCTCGTGCCGGACGGCACCGACCTCGCAGCGGGCGATACCCTATCGGCACATCGTCCATTCGAGGGGGCCACGCTTGACGATCCTGAGACCGACCGACCTGGCCGCGCGCACCGAACGTGCCCTCGCGCTCGTCCGCGCCGCCTACCGCCACGAGCTGCTGGAATCACCGCCGCTACTCGTCGGCGATGTCAACTACTGGATCACGGGCGAGGATCCGGCGCGCATCCCACTCGACTGCTTCGAGCCCGGGGCCTACGCCAGCCAGCAGGCCTTCCAGGAGTCCAAGATCACGGCGCACCTGGCGACCTACGACGACATCTACGTGCCCTACCTGTTCCCCTGGTACGGGACCGTGGTCGTGCCCTCGGCGCTCGGCTGCCCCATCGTCTTCCAGCCAGGTGAGGAGCCGGCCGTGCGAGGCCCCGCCATCACGGAACCGGCGCAGGTCGCCCGACTCGTGCCGCCGGACCCGGAGCGCGACGGCCTCATGCCCCGCGTGCTCGCCTGCATCGACCACTTCCGTGCGCATTCGGACCTGCCCGTCAGCTTCACGGACAACCAGGGTCCCCTGAACATCGCGCTCAACCTGGTGGGCCTCGAGCGCCTCGTCATCTGGATGGCGGAGGATCCGACGGTCGTCCACGAGCTCATGGACTTCTGCACGACCGTCCTCATCGACTGGCTGCGGCTACAGAAGGAGCGCGCCGGGGCCCGTGCCAATGGCGGAGCGTTCCCACACCTGGTCCCGCTGCCCGACGGCATCGGCGGCGTGTGGCTCTCCGACGACGACAGCACCGTGCTCTCGCCGCGGCTCTACCAGGAGTTCGTGGTGCCCTATAACGGCCGCGTCCTTCGAGCGTTCGGCGGTGGCACCCTTCACTACTGCGGTGACGGCAGCCACCAGCTGGAGAACTACCTGGCCACGGACGGCCTGGTTGGAATCAACGTCTGGTGCATGGGCCACTTCCGCCAGGTCTTCCGCGCCCAGGAGCTCTTCGGCGACCGTGTCACGATCATGATCGGCGACTACACGCCCCTGGAGCCGGAGCCCTACTTCGCCGACCTCTTCGCGGGGCTCGTGCCACGGGGTGTCATCGTGGCCACGTACCCCTCCCCCTCGACCGCGCTTCGCTACGGGACCGGGCAAGTGGAGGCCGTGCAGCGCGGCGCGACGGAGACGGGGCGTCGAGCCTGGGAGGTCATGCAGCGCCTGGCTCGCGGCAGTCGGGCTCGATGAACTCGCGCGAGCGCTTCGCGGCCGTCTTCCGCGGCCAGATCCCCGACCGCGTGCCGGTGACGCTCTTCATCCAGGACCAGGGCCACTTCATCAACCAGCTCCATCCAGAGCTCGACCCCTGGGACTCACTGGCCATCCAGCTCAAGGCCATCGAGTTCCAGAGGGAGCTCGGAGCCGACGTCATGGCGCGTCTCCTGTTCGGGACGCTGGACCCCTTCGCGTGGATGCTCCTGGGCGGGCTGGACGTGACGCGCTCGACGGACGACTGGCAGGTGGAGACGGTCGAGGAGCACGACGGGCGAACGACGCTGCGGCGCTCGGTGGTCCACACGCCCGGCGGCAACCTCGAGCAGGAGTACGCCATCGACGAGATCCGGCCTGGCACGCTCATGTATGCCTGCACCAGCAAGCCCGTGCGCAGCCGGGCGGACCTGGAGCTCGTGGCTGCCTACGAGCCGGGCATGCCCGAGTGGTTCCCGGCCGCCGTGGCGGAGCGCGTGGCGCCCGTCCGCGCGGCCGTCGGTGACGACGGCTGGGTGGGCGTCTGGGCGCCACATGGCCCCTTCAACATGGCCTCCCTGCTCGTGGACGAGCAGGAGCTCTACGCGCTTTTCTACGAGGATCCTGCGTACTACGAGCGGCTCATGGAGGTCTCGCTGGCGCGGGTGCGCGACTACACGCGGGCCATCGACGCGCCGGGCGTGGACATCCTCTTCGTCGGCGGCAACGTGCCCGGCGGCTTCATCGGGCGCCGCAACTACGAGCAGCACGTCCTCCCCTGGGAAGCGCGGCAGATCGCCTGGGCCCAAGCGGAGGGAACACCCGCGGCCTACCACAACTGCGGCCAGATCCAGGCGCTGGTGGAGTCCTACAAGGAGCTGGGCGTGGCAGCCATTGAGCCCTTCTCGCCGCCGCCCAAGCTGGGCGACGCGGACCTGGCGGCGGCCAAGGCCCTCGTCGGCGATGCCTACGTCATCATCGGCGGCGTGGACCAGGTGGACGTCATCCAGGGGGGCTCCGTGGAGGACGTGCGGCGGGCCACGGAGGCCACGATGCACGCTGGCAAGCCCGGCGGCCGCTTCATCCTCCAGAACGCCGACTTTCTCGAGTACGGCACCCCGGTCGAGAACGTCGAGGCCTTCGTGCAGACGGCCCTGGAGCACGCCGCGTACTGATCCCGCCACCCAGCCCGTGAAGGAGCACCCATGAGCAGGCTCGTCGACCTGGCGGCCATCCCGCCGCTGGAGATGCGGCCCGGCTCGGTCATCGCCCGTCGCATCGAGGGCGAGCGCATCACGATGGCCGTCTTCGAGCTGCAGCCCGGCGCCGTCGTGCCCGAGCACGAGCACCCCGCTGAGCAGATGGGCCTCTGCATTCGGGGCCAGTTGACCTTCACGGTGGGCGGTGAGACGCGCACGCTGGGACCAGGCGGGACGTGGAACATCCCCTCCGGCGTGCCGCATCGCGCAGAGGCGGGACCGCAGGGCGCCGTCGCGGTCGAGGTCTTCTCGCCCATCCGTGACGACTGGGAGGCGCCGCTCCTGCCACTCCAAGCACCCCGCTGGCCGGGCGAGGGCTGACGGCGGCTGGGCCGCCCCATCGCGGCATGCTGGAGGGCATGCCGCTCAGAGAGTGCCTAGCGCAACAGCCGTCGCGTCAGCCTGGTCGATGGTCCGCGATGCATCGGGCCACCACGTCCAGGACCCTCGGCAAGGCCGACTCGACCGGCGCAGACAGCCCCTCGCCGAGCCCCAGGTCCGCCACGCCGATGCCCACGGCCACGGCGCGCGGCGAGGCGCTGGTCAGCTCGCGGGCCAAGGCCAGCACCTCATCCGCGCCCACGTGATGGGAGCTGGCACCCTGGTCGGCGCGCTCCGGCCCTGGCGGCCTCGAGACGT
>JBFYUV010000172.1:0-7831 GCA_041299865.1 Chloroflexota bacterium | reverse complement strand
GTGACCTGGTTGACGAAGCCCAGCAGGCGATCCTTGTCGATGACGATGAAGAGCGACAGGAAGACCATGAACATGAGATTGCCGAGCGTGTTCAGGCTGGCCAGGGCGATCTGCTGGAGGGGGCCCAGGAACTGGCCCGACGACTCGGCCACGCCGTCGAGGGCATCGTTGGCGACGAGCACGAGGTTCACCTGGAGGCCCAACGCGTCGAGCCGGTCCTGCCACTCGCCCAGGATCTCCGGCATCCGCTCCCGAAGGGTGGGCAGCTCCTCGGTGAAGCTGACGATGGAATCGGCCAGCTGGCTGGCGATGACCAGAACGATGGCGCTGAGGACCACGAAGAGCAGGGCATAGACCGTGACCACGACCAGCGAGCGCGGTGCCGCTGGCAGGACGCGCTTGATGGCCGTCACGACCGGCGAGAGGACGAAGGCGAACACCCACGCCATCACGAGGATGAGGATGATCTCGCTGAAGTAGAGGACGACGTTGGCCGCCAGGCCGATGAAGACCAAGGCCACGGTGAGCGTGGCGAGGACGAGCAGGGCGCGGATCCAGCGCCCCTCGGACTCGATGAAACGCCCCATCATGGCCGCAGTCTACCCCGCCTCCCGGCGCGCGCCTGCCCCTCCCGTGGCCGCGCCGAGCGCCTCAACGCGGGGCCAGCCCCATGCGCTCATGGCATTCGGCCAGGGTCGCGGCGGCACGCGGGGCGAGCGTCTCTGCGCCGGCCCGCAGGATCTCCTCCACGTACCCGGGCCTGGCGCGCAGCTCGCGGTAGCGTTCCCGGGCCTCGGCGAAGGCCGCGAGGACATGCTCGACGAGCAGCTTCTTGGTGTCCACGCAACCCGTCCGCGCGCTGCGCTCGCCCTCCCAGATGGCCTCGTACTCACCTGGGCTGAAGATGCGGTGCAGCTGGCAGACGTTGCAGACCTCCGGGCGGCCGGGGTCGCTGCGCCGCTGCCGCTGGGTGTCGGTGACCATGCTCATGATCTGCCGCCGGATGACGTCCTCGTCGGCGAAGATCTCGATGACGTTGCCGAGCGACTTGGACATCTTGTTGACGCCGTCGGTGCCCTTCACGATGGGTGCCTCGGAGAAGACGGCCGCCGGCTCCGGGAAGGTCTCGCCGTAGCGCGCGTTGAAGGCGCGCACGATCTCGCGGGCCAGCTCGAGGTGGGCGGCCTGGTCCTTGCCCACGGGCACGTAGCTGGCCTTGTAGATGGCGATGTCGGCTGCCTGCAGCACGGGATAGGAGAGCAGCGCAAGGTTGACGTCATCAGGCTGGTTGCGCTTCTTCTCCTTGAACGAGGGCGTCCTCTCGACCCATCCGGTGGGCGTGACCGAGGCCAGCAGCCACATGAGCTCGACGTGCTCGGGCCGGTCCGATTGGCGGAAGAGGACGGCTCGTTCGGGGTCGAGCCCCAGGGCCAGCAGTCCCAGGGCCATCTCCCGCGTGTTGTGGCGGATGAGCTCGGCGTCGTGGGTGCTGGTCAGGGCGTGGTAGTCGACGATGCAGTAGATGGCCTCGTAGCCGTCCTGCATGGCGATGTAGTTGCTGAAGGCACCCAGGTGGTTGCCGACATGGGGCAGGCCGGAGGGCTGCACGCCGGAGAAGACGCGGCCCCGTGCGGCGGGCACGGCGACCGTGGTGGAGGGGCTGCTGTCGGTCATCGCCAAGAGCCTAGCAGTCCGGCCGGTGGCCATGGCTCGCCACGATGCCCGGCACGGGTCACGGGCCCTGCGGAGCGTGGCGATGGCAGCCCGGGCCGATCGGCACCGCGGGGCTGCGCTACGATCGGCAGATGGATCCCCATGACACCGGGGCGCTGACCTCGGATCGACCCGTGCGCCAGGCCAGGCGTGTCGGGCTGTTGGGCCTCGGTACGGTCGGTTCCGCCGTGGCCGCCCGGCTGCTCGACCCGGACTGGCGAGCCAACGCCGTAGCCCGCGGCCAGGTGCCGCCAGTGCTCGTAGCCGTGGCGGCGCGAGACGCCGCCGGAGAGCGCAAGCTGGAGCTGCCACCAGAGGTCCGCCTCTCGGACGACGCTGCGTCCGTCGCGACGGCGGAGGACGTCGATGTCGTGGTCGAGCTGATGGGCGGTACGGAGGCCTCGGGCCACGCTATCCGACAGGCCTTCGCGGCCGGGAAGTCGGTGGTCAGCGCCAACAAGGAACTGCTGGCCAAGGAGGGAGCCAGCCTCGAGACGGCCGCACGCGAGGCCGGCGTGGGCCTGCGCTTCGAGGCGGCCGTGGCAGGTGGCGTGCCGCTGCTGGGCCCGCTGGTCTGGGACCTCGGCGCCAACCGCGTCACCACCGTGCGCGGCATCATCAACGGCACCACCAATCACATCCTCTCGACCATGGCCGCCGATGGACGGGAGTACGGCGACGTGCTCCGTGAGGCCCAGGCACGCGGGTTCGCAGAGGCTGATCCGAGCAGTGACGTGGAGGGCCTGGACGCCGCCTACAAGCTGACGCTGCTGACCCGCCTTGCCTTCGATGGCTGGCTGGATGTCACGACGTTGCGGCGCAGTATCCCGACCTTCGGCAGCGCTGCCCCGGCCGGCATCACCGGCGTCACGCGCGCCCACCGCGGAGTGGCTGCCCGACTCGGCCTGGCCATCAAGCTCATCGCACGGGCCGAGCGCCCCTCCGCCGGGCTGATCCGCGCTGCGGTGACGCCCATGGCCGTGGCCGGCACCTCGCCGCTGGGCGCCACGCGTGGGGTCACCAACCTCATCGAGATCGCGGCCGATCCGGTGGGCCGCGTGACGATGGCCGGCCCTGGTGCCGGCGGCCCCGCCACGGCCAGCTCTGTGCTGGCTGACCTGCTCGTGTTCGCCAAGTCCACGGCCTCCACCTGGGAGCAGCTGCCGCCGGCTCCGGAGGTATCCGTCGAGGATGACCTCAGCGGTGAGCGCGGCTGGATGGTCGTGGTCGATGGGCTGGGCGAGGCCGGTTTCTCGGACTCGATCCGGGACCTGTCGCTGGCCACGACCGACGAGGGGTTCGTGACCCGGCCCCTGTCGCTGGCCGCCCTCGAGGGGCGCCTGGCCCTCATGGAGCGCGCCAGCTTCGCCTATCCCGTGCTGGCGGACGCCTGACCTTGCGCATGAGCCAGGTGCTGCAGCAGCTGCAGCGCGAGCAGACCACGAGCCGGCGCCGCCCGCGCCTCATGGAGCGTTTCGCGGACTTCCTGCCCATCACGACGGCCACCCCACCGCTCGGGCTCGGCGAGGGATTCACCCCACTGGTGCATGCCCGGACGCTCGGTCGCGCCATCGGCGCGCCGCTCCTCTACCTCAAGGTCGAGGGCCAGAGCCCGACCGGCTCGTTCAAGGACCGGGGCATGGTCGTGGCCGTCGCCAAGGCCATCGAGGAGGGCACGCAGGCCATCATCTGCGCCTCGACCGGCAACACGTCGGCATCCGCGGCCGCCTACGGCGCGGTGGCCGGTCTCGAGGTCGTGGTCATCCTTCCGCGGGGCAAGATCGCGGCCGGCAAGCTGCTGCAGGCGCAGGCCGCCGGCGCCAGGGTGGTGGCAGTGGACGGCAACTTCGACGACGCACTGCGCGTCGTGCGCGAGCTCACCGAGACGCCCGATCGCGACCGCCGCGTCACGCTCGTCAACTCCGTCAACCCCTATCGCATCGAGGGCCAGAAGACGGCCGCCTTCGAGATCTGCGAGGACCTCGGCGGAGCGCCCGATTACCTGGCCATCCCGGTCGGAAACGCCGGAAACATCACCGCCTACTGGCGCGGCTTCAGCGAGTATCGCCATGTCGGCCTCGTGGAGACGACACCGCGCATGCTGGGCTTCCAGGCCGAGGGTGCCGCGCCTTTGGTGCTGGGCCATGACGTGGACGATCCACAGACCGTGGCCACGGCCATCCGCATCGGGCGGCCGGCCAGCGGTGACCTGGCCCTCCAGGCGCGTGACGAATCTGGCGGGTTCATCGACAGCGTCAGCGACGGCGAGATCCTGGCGGCCTACCGCGACCTGGCGCGCCATGAGGGCATCTTCTGCGAGCCGGCCAGTGCCGCGTCCGTGGCCGGCGTGCGCAAGGCCGCCGCGTCCGGCCGCATCGACCCCGGCGCGACCATCGTGGCAGTCCTCACCGGTATCGGTCTCAAGGACCCGGACACGGGCGCCTCGCTGGCCGCGCCGCCGCTGGATGCCGAGCCCACGGTGGAGGGCGTGCGCTCCGTGCTGGGCTGGTGAGCCAGCTGCCGGCCGCGGCCGCTCTCGTGGGGCGCACCGTGCGTGTCGACGTGCCCGCCACGTCGGCCAACCTCGGGGCCGGCTTCGACGCCCTGGCCCTCGCGCTCGACCTCGTGAGCGTCATCGAGGTGCAAGCCCTGGCGCCGGGCGGCGACGCGGACGTGCTGGTGCAGGTGCTGGGCGAGGGCGCGGGCCTGCTGCCCACGGGACGCCGCAACCGTTTCGTGCTCTCGCTGCTGGAGGGCCTGGCGGACGCCGGCCTGGATGCCGAGGAGCTCGGCTGGCGGGTGCGCATGGACAACCGCATCCCCGTCTCCCGCGGCCTGGGCTCGTCTGCCTCGGCGACGGTGGCGGCCCTGGTGGCCGCCGACGCGTTCCTCGACGGCGCCCTGGGCCGGCAGCGCATCCTCGAGCTGGCCGCCCGCCAGGAGGGTCACGCCGACAACGCCGCCGCCGCGCTCTACGGCGGCCTCTGCGTCGCCATGGACGCCAACGGCCACCCGCAGGCCATCCGCCTCGACCCGCCCCCGGGGCTGCTGGCCGCTCTCTACGTGCCCGACCGTCACCTGTCCACCTCGGCCATGCGTGCAGCGTTGCCCGACGTGGTGCCCTTCGCCGATGCCGTCCACAACGTGGGCGCGTCGGCCATGACCGTGGCCGCACTCGTCCAGGGGCGCCTGGACCTCCTCGCGGCCGCGACCGTGGATCGTCTCCATGAACCCTACCGGACAGCGGCGTACCCGGAGCTCCCGGAGCTGCTGGCGGCGGCGCGCGCCGCGGGCGCCCTGGGTGCCTGTCTGTCCGGCGCTGGCTCCACGGTCATCGCCTTCAGCCAAGATCCGGCTGCGGCGGCCACCATCGCTGCGGCCATGGAACGTCGGGCCCTGGCCCTGGGCCTGACCGGTCGGGCTCTCGTGCAGGCGGCGCGAGCGCAGGGTGCCACCGTCGTGGCCTCGTCGACGGCCACTCGCCATCGCGGCGGGCACGCTCTCGCGTAGACTCACGCGCATGTCGCGTCTCATCGTCCAGAAGTACGGCGGTTCCTCGCTCGCTGATGCCGAGCGTATCCGCCATGTCGCCGGGCGTATCGCGCGTGACCGGCGCGCGGGCGCCGACCTCGTGGTGGTCGTGAGCGCCATGGGTGACACCACCGACCATCTCCTCGACCTGGCGGCCGCCATCACCGACGACCCCGACCCGCGTGAGATGGACCTCCTGCTGTCCACCGGTGAACACATCAGCGGCACCCTGGTGGCCATGGCGCTCCATGCCGAGGGCATCGAGGCCATCTCGTTGACCGGTCCCCAGGCCGGCATCCGCACGGACACGAGCCACGGTCGGGCCCGCATCGCCACCATCGAGCCGGCACGCCTGCGGGCGGAGATCGAGCGTGGCCGGGTCGTCATCGTGGCCGGCTTCCAGGGTTCCACGGACAGCACCTTCGCCACGGGCGAGGTGACGACGCTGGGGCGCGGCGGCTCGGACACGACCGCGGTGGCGCTGGCAGCCCGCCTCAGGGCGGACGCCTGCGAGATCTACACCGACGTCGAGGGCATCTTCACCGCCGACCCGCGCATCGTCACGGATGCCCAGCTCATCCCCGTCATCGGCTACGAGGAGATGCTCGAACTGGCCCACCAGGGCGCCCAGGTCATGCAGACTCGCGCCGTGGAGCTGGGCTGGGTGAACGAGGTCATCATCCGGGTGCGCTCCACGTTCAGCGACCACCCCGGCACCAGCATCCAGGAGGTATCCGCAGTGGAGCTGCGCGACAAGGTCCGCGCCATGGCGCTGGACCGCAAGGTGGCCAAGGTCACCCTCATCGGCGTCCCGGACCGGCCGGGCATCGCGCGGGCCATCTTCGGGCCCATGGCCGACCAGGGCCTCAACGTGGACATGATCGTCCAGAACGTCGGCCACGACGGCAGCACGGATCTCTCGTTCACGGTGGATCGCACCCAGCTGGCACGCGCTGAGCGCCTCCTCGAGCTGCTCTCGAATGACCTCGGTTTCGCCGGCATCGCTACGGACGCCGCCGTGGCCAAGATCTCCATCGTCGGCGAGGGCATCCACAACTCCCCGGGCTACGCGGCCCAGATGTTCGGGGCCCTCGCGGACGAGGGCATCAACATCAGCATGATCTCGACCTCGGAGATCCGCATCACCTGCATCATCGCCGAGGACGAGCTGGACGCAGCCGCCCGCGCCGTGCATCGCACCTTCCGACTGCAGGAGCCCGAGACGCCGGACGCCTGAGCCGCCTCGCATGGCTGGCTCGCGTGCTGACGGCGCGCACGTGCCACCCATCGCCCGCCTTGAGCGGTTCACCCGGGTCGCCTCCACGCAGGATGTCGTGCGCGCCTGGTTGGCCGAAGGCCAGGCGGAGATCTGCCTCGCTATCGCCGACCAGCAGACGGCAGGTCGGGGCCGCCTGGGGCGCCGCTGGCTGGCGCCGCCGGGGCGTGCGCTCCTGGTCTCGGCTGGCTTTCGGCCGCTGGACCTGCCGCTGGCACAGGCCTGGCGGCTGCCGGCCGTGACCGCCATGGCCATGCTGGACGCGGCCACGGCCCTGCTTCCGCCGGGAGCCGATCGCCTGGCGCTCAAGTGGCCCAATGACGTCGTGGCCGTTCGGGAGGGGCGCCCGCACAAGGTGGGCGGCGTGCTCGCCGAGACCGAGGTGGACGGTCAGCGTGTGGTCAGCGCGGTCGTGGGCCTGGGCGTCAACGTCGACTGGCCGGCGACGGACTTCCCGCCCCAGCTGGCGGTCACGATGAGCAGCCTTCGAGAGGCCGGCTGCGGCCCTGTGGATCGTGAGATCCTGCTGTCGAGCTGGCTGGCGCGCCTGGCGCCGCTCTACGGTCAGCTCCTGGCCGGTCGCTTCGATGGCCGGCGATGGGCGGACGCTCAGGTGACCACCGCTGCCGACGTCACCGTCGAGACCGGCGGCAGCCGCCTGCAGGGCAGGGCGGTCGGCGTCGACATCGAGAGCGGGGCACTGCTTTTGCAGGAGCCGGGGAGCGGGGAGGTCCGCAGCGTGGGTGTCGGCGAGGTGGTGGCCTGCATTGTCGGCGGATCTGCCCGGCCCCTGTAACGGCTAGACTCCTGCGGTGTTCTGGAAGGGGAGTGGGCGTGCTGAGGCTGCCGCGGTCGTCGTCCCGTTCGACGTGGATCGGATGGCCGTCGAGGCCGCTCGGCATGACCCTGCTGCCTTCGAACCGCTCTACCGGAGATACGTGGCCCACATCTACTCACTCGCGTTCTACGAGACCCGTGACCCGCACGTCGCGGAGGACATCACCGAGCAGGTCTTCCTGAGGGCGCTCGACGCACTGCCCCGCTTCCGTGAGCAGGGCGAGGGTGAGGGAAGCACCTTCAAGGTCTGGCTCTACACGATCGCCAGGCATATGGTCGCCAACGAGCGCCGCACGCGCCGCCGCCGACCCGTGGAGGTCATCGACGCGGCCCTGGAGGTCCGCGCACCGGATGACCCGGCCGCCACCGTCGTCGCGCGCCTGGAAGCCGAGCGAGCCTGGCAGGCCGTGATGGCGCTGCCCGATGAGCGTCGCCAGGCCCTGCAGCTGCGCATCGTCCACGAGCTCAGCGCTC
>JBFYUV010000166.1:0-27308 GCA_041299865.1 Chloroflexota bacterium | reverse complement strand
CCAGGCATTCCGCTGCCCGGCCCGGCGACGGCCCGGGATGCGGCGTCGCTCATCGGCCGGGAGCGTAGCACAGGCCCTCGCTCAGCCCTCCGCCACGCCTCCTGCGAGACGGGCCAGGACGCGGTCGTGCAGGCGGCCGTTGGTGGCCAGCACGCCCCGTGAGGGCATGTCCGTGCCGCCCGTGAGGTCGGTCAGGCGGCCGCCGGCGTGCTCCAGCACGGCGCGGGGCCCGGCCAGGTCCCAGGCCTTCAACTCGGCCTCGACCATGACCTCAGCAGCGCCCTCAGCGACCAGCAGGTAGCCATAGAAGTCACCCAGGCCGCGGTCACGCCAGACGGAGCCCAGCAGGTCCACGAAGCCCGGCGCGAGGCCGGAGGCCACGACGCTGGGCAGGGACGAGTACACCAGTGACGCCGACGCCACGTCGTCGACGCCGGAGACCGCGATAGGCACCGCCGAGTCGCGGTCCCAGCCGCCCGGGACGACATCGACTGCCCACGCCCCGCCCCCCTGCCACGAGAACCAGCGGCGACGCAGCGCCGGGGCGCTGACGGCGCCCACGACCAGCTGGCCGTCGATCTCCAGCCCCAGCAAGGTGGCGAAGAGGGGCACGCCGCGCATGTAGTTGTGGGTGCCGTCGATGGGGTCGATGAACCAGCGCCGGCCGCTGCCCGATGGCTGCTCGCCATACTCCTCGCCCACCAGGCCGTGATCGGGGAAGCGGGCTCCGATGCGCTCCCGGATGGCGCGCTCGACCGCCGTGTCGGCGGCCGTGACGAAGGAGGCGTCGGGCTTGGCCGTCACGGCGATGGGCTTTCGGAAAGAGGCCATCGAGATGCCGTCGGCAGCGTCGCAGGCGGCCAGGGCCACCTCCAGCGCGCCGCCCAGCTCGGATGTGGGATCGGGAAGGACGAGGGTCGTGGTCATCTGGTCACTCCCGTGGGCGCCACTGGTCGGTCACAGCAGCGCGAAGCTCATGGGCAGGTAGCGGTCCAGCTGCGGGCCCGGCCGGTCCGTGCAGTAGACCGCCGGCGTGCCATCCAGGCGCAGGCCGGCGGACAGCAAGGGCAGAAGCGCGGTCGTGGCGACGCCGGGCACGACGGCCTGCCGGCCCTCCAGCACGGGCACGCTGCGCACGAGGTGGCCCAGCATGGCCGGCAGCCAGCCCGGATCCTCGGCAGCTACTGGGCCGATGCGGCCGCTCGGGTGCGCATAGCCGTAGCCGAGCGGGCCAGCGTCGCCTTCGAAGAGCCAGCCGAGCCTCCCGCCGGCGGCCCAGAAGGCGTGATCGTGGGCCCGTCGGTAGCCCAGCAGTCGGAGATCCAACTCGCTGATGGCGCCGCTCGGCGAGAGTGCTTCTGCGCCGATCGGACGAGCCAGCACGGCGGCCGGCAGTCGGGGCAGGGCCTCCTCGTCCAGCGTGCCGCGGAGCAGGTAGACGGGCTCGCGCGGGGTCATGCCGAGCGAGGCGTAGAGCCCGGTCGAGACGGGCTGGTCGGCCTCCGCGCAGGTCGCCAGCCGGACCGTCGTGCCCGCGCCGTCAAGGCACGCCGAGACGATGGCGCGGCCGAGGCCCCGCCCCTGCCACGGCGGCAGCACGAAGAGGAAGGAGAGGAAGGCGTCACCCTCGCGCACCATGACCACGCCGAAGGCGACCACGCGCCCTCGGTCATCGGCCACGAAACACGACCCTGGATCGGTCGCCAGGAGGTGGCGAAGATGCAGGTCCAAGGCACCGGGGTCGCTGGGCTGGTGCCTGCACCCGCGCTTCTGGTCGAGGTCCTCGATGGCCCGGAAGAAGACGTCCAGCATGCCCGGAACGTCAGCAAGGGTGGCTTCTCGCAGCTCAGGCAGCGCCGCGCTCCCCGTCGGTGGCGACGCGCTCCAGCTCGGCCTGCATGAAGGCATCAAGGTCGCCGTCCAGGACGGCGCCCGTGTTGCTCGTCTCCACCTCCGTGCGATGGTCCTTGACCATCTGGTAGGGGTGCAGGACATAGGAGCGGATCTGGTTCCCCCAGCCGGCGCCGATATGCTCGCCCTTCAACTCGGCGATCTCGGCCTCGCGCTCGGCGATGCGTCGCTCCAGCAGGCGCGCGCGCAGGATCTTCATGGCCGACTCACGGTTCTGGTGCTGCGAGCGCTCGTTCTGGCTCTGCGCCACCAGGCCCGTGGGGATGTGCGTGAGCCGCACAGCCGAATCCGTCTTGTTGACGTGCTGGCCGCCGGCGCCCTGCGAGCGGAAGGTCTCGATCCTCAGCTCCTCGTCGGGGATCTCGCCGACCTCGGTGGTGTCCTCCACCTCCGGCAGCACCTCGACCAGGGCGAACGTCGTGTGGCGACGCTTCTGGGCGTCATAGGGGCTGATGCGCACCAGGCGGTGGACGCCCCGTTCAGCACGGAGCCAACCATAGGCTCGCCGCCCACCGACGGCGACGGTGGCGCTCTTGAGGCCGGCCTCTTCACCCTCAAGCTGGTCGAGGATCTCCGTTCGGAAGCCACGCCGCTCGCACCAGCGCAGGTACATGCGCACCAGCATCTCGGCCCAGTCGGTGGCCTCGGTGCCACCGGCGCCGGCGCTGATGGTGATGATGGCGTCGCCGTCGTCGTACTCGCCGGAGAAGAGCAGGGTCGTGCGCAGCCGCTCGTAGTCGGTGTGCAGGGACTCGTACTCGGCTTCCACCCCGGCTTCCAGGTCGGCGTCAGCGGCGCCATCGGTGAGTGTCGCCAGCTCGGCCAGGTCGTCGGCGCGGGCGATCAGGCCGTTCCACATCCCCAACTCCTCGCGCAGGCCGTCTGCAGCGCGCAGGACGCGCTGGGCCTCGCGGGAGTCGTTCCAGAGGTCGGGCTGGGCGGCGCGCTCGTCGAGAGCGGCGAGCTGGTCGGCCTTGGCGGGGAGGTCAAAGACGCCCCGACGTCGAATGCACGCGCGACACCAGCTCGCGGATGAGCGCGTGGTCCATCGACTGTCGGGGCCGTCCGGCCTAGCTTCGTGAGCGCAGTCCCTGCAGGAGCAGGGGCCGCAGTTCGATGATCTTGAGCGCAGTCTTGCTGCGGGCCACCACGGGGTTCACGCAGGGGCAGTAGGCGTGGTGGACACACTCGCCGCAGTTGCCGTCACAGTCCAGCCAGGCGGCGTAGCTGCAGTTGCGACAATCACGCTCGCAGGCGATCAGGTCGGTGAACGACGAGTCTCCGATCTCGGTTCCGGGCTCCACCGAAAACGGCTTCACGAATCTCCCTCTCCCTCATCGATCCGCAGCCGGAGGCTCCCCCGCAGCGGTCGTGTACAGGCGACGCCGGAGGGCGGCCTCCGGCGTTTCGCCCGAGTGTACCCACTGACCCGCCCAGCGCACAAGGGGTGGCCACGATTCGCGCCGCTCGAGCCCTCCGGCAGGCCCACCCACGAGTCTCCGCGCCCGGCGCCCTATACTTCTGCCTCCCATGCGCAGCATCCTGAGCCGCTTCATCGGCGGCGGCAACGAGTCCCACCTCAACCGTCTGCGCCCCATCGTGGCGCGCATCAACGAGCTCGAGTCACACTACTCGGCCCTCAGCGACGAGCAGATCAGGGCCGAGATGGCCGAGGCGCGCGAGGAAGTGCGTCAGGCCGCCCCGCCCAGCGAGCCGTCGGAGGAGGAGCTCGAGACCACGGATAGCGAGCGTCGGGCGGACCTGCGGCGACAACGCCAGCGGGTCGACCGGCAGCGCATCCAGAAGGCTCTCGACGACGTCCTGCCGGACGTCTTCGCGGCGGCACGGGAGGTCAGCCGGCGCCAGCTGGGCATGCGTCCCTTCGACGTGCAACTCATGGGCGCCGTCGTGCTCCACGAGGGCAAGATCGCCGAGATGAAGACGGGCGAGGGCAAGACCCTCGTGGCACCGCTGGCGGCCGCCCTCAACGCCATGTCCGGGCGCGGCGTGCACGTCGTCACCGTCAACGACTACCTGGCCAAGCGAGACCCGCAGTGGATGGGCCCCATCTACCACGGCCTGGGGCTCTCGGTGGGCATCGTCCAGCACGACACGGCCTTCCTGTACGACCCGGCCTATCGGCCCAAGGAGGAGACGCTCCTGCACCTGCGCCCGGTGCCCCGGGCCGAAGCCTACGCGGCGGACGTCACCTACGCCACCAACAACGAGCTGGGCTTCGACTACCTGCGCGACAACATGGTCCAGGACCTCGCCGAGCGGGTGCAGCGCGACCGCTTCTTCGGCATCGTCGACGAGGTCGACAACATCCTCATCGACGAGGCACGCACGCCGCTCATCATCAGCGGCGCGGCCGGCGAATCAGAGGACCTCTACCACACCTTCGCGCGCCTCGTGCCCCGCCTCGAGGCGCGGCCCGACAACGCCCTTGAGGGTGGCGACTACTTCGTGGACCTCAAGGAGCACGCCGTCTCCGCCACCGAGGAGGGTGTTGCCCGCATCGAGCGCCTGCTCAACATCCGCGACCTTTACGGCGTGGAGACGGACCCGCGCCTGCCGCGCCACTTCGAGCAGGCCCTGCGCGCCCACGCCCTCTACAAGAGGGATCGCGACTACATCGTCAAGGACGACGAGATCGTCATCGTCGACGAGTTCACGGGCCGCCAGATGCCCGGCCGGCGCTGGTCGGAAGGCCTCCACCAGGCCATCGAGGCCAAGGAGGGGGTGCGCGTCCAGCGCGAGTCGGTGACCATGGCCACGGTCACCTTCCAGAACTACTTCCGCGTCTACGAGAAGCTGGCCGGCATGACCGGCACGGCCATGACCGAGCAGGAGGAGTTCTACAAGATCTACGGCCTGGACGTGGTGGCCATCCCCACTCACCAGCCCATGGTGCGGGACGACTTCGCCGACCTCGTCTATCGCGACGAGGACGCCAAGTTCAACGCCGTCATCGAGGAGATCGCGGAGCTCCAGGCGGCCGGCCGGCCCATCCTCGTGGGCACCGTCTCGGTGGAGAAGTCGGAGAAGCTCGCCGGCCTGCTCAAGCGGCGCGGCATCAGGCACGAGGTGCTCAACGCCAAGTTCCACGAGAAGGAAGCCGTCATCGTGGCCCAGGCGGGCCACAGCGGCGCCGTCACCATCGCCACCAACATGGCCGGCCGCGGCACGGACATCAAGCTGGGTGGCGATCCCGCCGGCCTGGCTTCACAGAAGCTCCACAACCAGGGCCTCAACCCTGCCGAGGTGGAGCCGGAGGTCTACCAGGAGGCCTACCAGAAGGCCCTCGTGGAGTGCGAGGAGGATCACGCCCGGGTCGTGGCCGCGGGCGGCCTGCACATCATCGGCACCGAGCGCCACGATGCCCGACGCATCGACAACCAGCTGCGCGGACGGTCCGGCCGCCAGGGTGACCCCGGTTCGTCGCGCTTCTACCTCTCGCTCGAGGACGCCCTTCTGAAGCGCTTCGCCAGCGATCGCGTCACGAGCCTCATGGAGCGCATGGGTCTCGAGGGCGACGTGGCCATCGAATCGCGCATGGTCTCCAAGACGGTGGAGAACGCGCAGACCCGCGTCGAGGGCCACAACTTCGACATCCGCAAGCGTGTCGTCGAGTACGACGACGTCATCAACAAGCAGCGCGAGCGGATCTACGCCGAGCGGGACAAGGTCCTTCACAACGAGGACCTCAGCCAGACCGTGCTGGCCTTCGTGGAGCAGGAGCTGGAGGTGGCCGTCGACGCCCACCTGGGCGAGTCCACGGCTGACTGGGACCTCGAAGGCCTCGTCGAATCGGTCAAGGTGCTGGGCCTGCGGGATGAGCACCTCGACGCCGAAGCGCTCGCGGAGCTGGCAACCAAGACGGCCATCAGCGACCACCTCATCGACCTCGCGGCGACGAACCTCGAGGAGCGCGAGGCGACCTTCGGGGAGGAGACCTGGGCCCTCGTCGAGCGGGCCGTCCTGCTGCGCGCCATCGACACGCTGTGGGTCGATCACCTGACCGAGCTCGAGGACTTCCGGCGCGGGGTGGGCCTGCGCGGCTACGGCGGCACGGACCCGCTCGTGGAATTCAAGCGCGAGGCGTTCAAGCTCTACGACGAGCTGCGCGGCTTCATCCGCCACCAGGTAGCGGCCACCATCTTCAGAGTGAGCGTGCAGCGCCGCACGGCGGGGCCCTCGGAGCCCGCGGAGATGCCCACCCTGACGCCGGAGCAGCTGGCCAAGCTCAAGTCCGGCGTCGCTCCGGAGGCGCGTGGCACGGCCGCGGCCGCCATCGCCTCGGGTGGCAGCATCACCTCCTCGAGCGGGGCCTTCGCCTCGGCCGAGCTGGCGCCGCTGCCACCATCCGGTCAGGCCGCGCGGCCCATGCGCCTGCAGCACGGCGAGGAGACCATCGGGACCACGTCCGCGCCAGGCTCAGCGATGCAGCCCGCGGACGTCTCTCACCTGGGTCGCAACGACCCCTGTTGGTGCGGGTCAGGCAAGAAGTTCAAGCGCTGCCACGGCGCCTGAGGCAGCGCCGCCGGTGGGCAGCTCCCAGAAGCCACTGGCATAGCCGACGACGAGGACGAGCAGCGTCAGCGCGGCCAGGATGAGGACGGCCGCGACGGCGATGCGCGGGTCCGTCTTCTCGACTTCGGGGTTGCGCAGGGGAGCCGCGTCCCAGCGGCGCGATGTCAGTTGGTCGCGGTAGTCGCCGCTGGCCGGCGTTGGCGTGGCGGCCGGGTCCGCCACCGGCTCCGGCAGGCCGTCCCTGGTTCCAGGCTGACTGCCTGACGGGCTCGTGGTCTGGCTCATGCCGTGTGCTCCCCGGGATCCTCGTGATGTGGCGC
Source organism: Chloroflexota bacterium (assembly GCA_041299865.1). Classification (GTDB taxonomy): domain Bacteria; phylum Chloroflexota; class Limnocylindria; order Limnocylindrales; family CSP1-4; genus JAFMJV01. The sequence goes on along the minus strand of JBFYUV010000166.1, from coordinate 20,544 downwards.
TCGAGCTCCGCCCCCGGAGACACCCACTTCCGACCCCTCGCGATCGACCCACAGGGGGATGGCCTGGGTGCGCTGGGCATCCGCGGAGAACAGTGCGCCGACCGATTCGCCCCGGTGGATGCGCATGATGGCCTCGCCGATGAGCGGGGCAACGGAGAGCACCTTGACCTTGTCGAGCTGGTGCGAGGGCGACAGCGGGATGGTGTCGGTGATGACCACCTCGCGCAGGCTGGAGTCGCGGATGCGGTCGACGGCCGGGTCGGACAGGACGCCGTGCGTGGCACAGGCGTAGGCCTCGATGGCTCCTTCGCGTTCCAGTGCCTGCGTGGTCATCATCAGGGTGCCCCCGGTGTCGACCTCGTCATCGACGATGATGGCGCGCTTGCCGCGCACGTCTCCGATGACGTTCATCACGCGGGCACGGTCGTCATTGGCCTCACGTCGCTTCTCGATGATGGCCAGCGGCGCGCCGAGGAGCTCGGCGAAGGTGCGTGCCCGCTTGGCGAAGCCGAGGTCCGTGACGACCACCATGTTCTCGAGGTCCTTCTGACGCCAGTAGTTGGAGAGCAGGTGGACGGCCGTGAGCTCGTCCACGGGGATGTTGAAGAAGCCCTGGATCTGGCCCTGGTGGAGGTCCATGGTGAGCAGCCGGTCGGCCCCCGCGACGCTGATCATGTCGGCGATGAGCCGTGCCGTGATGGGCACCCGCGGCTGGTCCTTCTTGTCGGAGCGGCCGTACGAGTAGTAGGGCACCACGGCCGTGATGCGCCCGGCGCTGGCGCGCTTGAAGGCATCGATCATGATGAGCAGCTCCATGATCGACTTCTGGACGGGGCGGCAGGTGGGCTGCACGAGGAAGATGTCCTTCTCGCGCACGTTGTCCAGGATGCGCACGAAGATGTTCTCGTTGGCGAACTCGAAGACCTCCGACGAGCCCAGCTCGATGCCCAGGTAGCGCGCGATCCGCTTGGCCAGCAGCGCGTTGCTGTTGCCCGCGTAGAGGCCCATCGCGTCGCCCGGATGGGCGCGCTCGACCTGGCCGAAGGCGCTCACCTCGCGGTTCCCGTCTGCTCCGTCATGTCAGCGCCGCTCCGTCGTCATCGGGACCGCTCTCGGCTGCCCCCGGGTCGTCATTGTCCTCGACGGAACGCAGTTCCGCCAAGCCCTCCCGGAAGACGGCGATGCCGGCCACGCTGTCGCCCTCGTTGAGACGCATGACGATGACACCACGCGCGGCGCTGCCGTAGCGGTTGATGGAGGTCACGCCGGTGCGCACCACCTGGCCCTCCGACGAGATGAGCAGGAGCTCCTCGTCCTTCTCGTCGACGAGCTCGACCGAGGCGACCAATCCGCTCTTGGCTCCCTCCAGCGAGATGAGCCGGACGCCCTGGCTGCCACGATGCTTGGGCCGGAACTCCGAGGCCGCCACGCGCTTGCCATAGCCGGTCTCGGTGAGCACGAGGATGTCGTTGCCGGGCTGCACGACGCCCATGCCCACGACGCGGTCGCCCTTGCGCGCCAGCCGGATGCCGATGACGCCGGCGGCATCGCGGCCCATGGGTCGCACCTCGCGCTCGTGGAAGCGGGCGATGCGGCCCTGCGCCGTGGCCAGGATGATGTCGTCCGACCCGGACGAGACAGCCACCCAGGCCAGGGCGTCGTCGTCGCCCACGGTCAAGGCCCGGATGCCCGTCGAGCGCACACGCTCGAAGCGGTCGATGGGCGTCTTCTTGACGATGCCCGCCACGGTGGCCATGACGAGGTTGTGGCCGGGCTCGAAGTCGGGCAGGGTGATGACGGCCAGGACGCGCTCGCCGGCTTCCACCTGGACGCCCTCGAGGTTGATGATGGGCATGCCCTTGGCCTGTCGCGAGGCGTCCGGCACGGCGTGCACCTTGGAGCTGAAGACGCGGCCGCGGTCGGTGAAGAAGAGCGCCCAGTCGTGCGTGTTGGCCACGAGGAGGTGCGCCACGGCGTCCTCCTCGACGGTGCGGGCACCGATGATGCCCTTGCCGCCGCGCGCCTGGCGTCGATAGGTGACGAGGGGCTGACGCTTGATGTAGCCGCGCCGCGAGACGGTCACCACGACGTCCTCATCGGCGATGAGGTCCTCGTCGGAGAGCTCCTTGTCGGCACTGCCCTCGATGCGCGTGCGGCGGTCCTGGCCGTACTTGACGTCCAGCTCGCCCAGCTCGTCGCGGATGATCTGGAGCACCCGCTTGGGGTTGGCGAGGATGTCCTCCAGCTCGGCGATCCGTTGGATCACGGCCACGTACTCGTCTTCGATCTTCTGGCGCTCCAGCGCTGCCAGGCGGCGCAGCTGCATCTCCAGGATGGCGTTCGCCTGGATCTCCGAGAGGCCAAAGCGGGTCGTGAGGTTGGCGCGCGCGGTGTCCACGTCGGCCGACTCGCGGATGGTGCGGATGACCGCATCGAGGTTGTCCAGCGCGGTCTTGAGACCCTCGAGGATGTGAGCCCGGTCGCGGGCCTTGCGCAGGTCGAATTCCGTGCGCCGCCCCACGACGACCCGACGCCACTCGATGTGGTGCTGCAGGAGGGCCTTGAGCGGAAGCGTCTGGGGCTGGCCGTCGACGAGGGCCACGACGTTGGCGTTGAAGGCCATCTTGAGGGGCGTGTGCTTGAAGAGGTTGTTGAGCACCTTGCGCGGCGCCGCGTCCCTCTTGCACTCGATGACGATGCGCATCCCGTCGCGATCCGACTCGTCACGCATGTCGGCGATGCCGTCGATCTTGCCGCCCTTCACGAGATCCGCGATCTTCTCCAGCAGGGCCGCCTTGTTGACCTGGTAGGGGATGGCCGTGGCCACGATGGCGGTGCGGCCGCTGCGCGTCTCCTCGAAGGCCACCTGGGCCTGCATCACGACACGGCCACGCCCGTGGGCGTACATGTCGCGGATGGCGTCGACCTCCTCCCATTGCCCGGTCACGGGGTTGCGCCGGCGGTCGTAGCGGAAGATCATGCCGCCCGTGGGCAGGTCGGGGCCGAGGAGGTATTCGCTGAGCTGGGCCGTCGAGAGGTCCGGGTCGTCGATGAGCGCCTGCGTGGCGCGCACGACCTCGCCGAGGTTGTGCGGCGGGATGTTGGTGGCCATGCCCACCGCGATGCCGGCCGAGCCATTGATGAGCAGGTTGGGGAGCTTCGCCGGCAGGACGGACGGCTGCATGCGTGAGCCGTCGTAGTTCTCGACGAAGTCGACGGTGTCCTTGTCGATGTCGGCCAGGACCTCCGCGGCGATGGCGGTCATGCGTGCCTCGGTGTAGCGCATGGCCGCCGGCGGGTCGCCGTCCACGGAGCCGAAGTTGCCCTGCCCATCCACGAGCGGGAAGCGCAGCGAGAAGTCCTGCGCAAGGCGCACAAGGGCGTCGTAGATGGCCTGGTCGCCGTGGGGGTGGTACTTGCCCATGACGTCGCCGACGATGGCCGCGCACTTGCGATAGGAGGCCGTGGAGGCCAGGCCCATCTCGCTCATCGTGAAGAGGATGCGGCGGTGCACGGGCTTCAGGCCGTCGCGCACGTCCGGCAGCGCGCGGCTGACGATGACGCTCATGGCGTAGTCGAGGTACGCCGACTTGAGCTCCTCCTCGATGGGGACCGAGCGGACGTTCTCGACTGGGTCGGTCATGCGCGACTCCTCGTGGTGCGGTCACCCTGGTGGGCAGCGGCGTCATGGGCTTCGATGAGCGCCGCGAACCCGGCGGAGCGGCTCGCGGCGAGCGAGGTCGATGGGGCCCCGGGATCGCGCCGCAGGCCGGCCAGCCGGGTTCGCAGCTCGGTCGCGCGGTCGGGGGGCTGGTGAGCAAGCGAGTCCCGGATGACCCACGCTCGGGCCCCATCGGCGGTGTGCTCGGCCCTCTCGGTCTCCCCCTCGAGAAAGGCCGCCACGGCCTCCGGGTCGAAGCGTGTCCAATTACGGATGGCCCAGGAGAGCGCCTTCTGGACCATCTGCTCGGCATCACCCATGAGAATCGCCAGGAGGTCCATCGAGCGGCGGCTCAGCCCATCCCGGAGCTCTCCCCTGCGGGCCGCCGGCACGCGATGGGGCAGCGTGGCCAGCGTGGCTCCCACGAGCCGCCGTTCGAACGTCCGCGGTGAGTAGACAAGCTGCTCAAGCTCCGCCCAGCGGTACGCCTCTGCGAGGATGGCCACGGCCCACACCTCCGCGAGGCTGTCGACCTCGATCCAGTCCTCAGCGCCCGCTGCCATGCCGCGCAGCAGCTGCCAGGATCGCTCAGGGTCCTCCGGCAGCGAGCGCCGCAGACACGGCAATGCGTAGAGCCGCAGGTCGCGGTGGCCCGAGGCGGCCAGCCGCTGGGCCAGGTAGAGGGCGCTGCCGCTCGATCCGTGACGCAGCGCAGCGCGCACCGGTCGTGCCACGGCCTCCCGCAGCGGGCCCCGCACGGCGTAGTCCGCGGAGATCGCCGGGCTGACCGCCTCGACCATGGCCCGGTAAGCGGGGTCGGAGAGCCCGGCCAGGCCTCCCGCGAGGGTCTCCGTGAACACCTCCGGGTCGTCGACCAGGTCGGCCAGGCGATGGCCGAGGGCCGTCGCCGCATCATGGTGGGCTGCTGCGAAGGCCGCCCCCTGCACGGGCGCCACGGCACTCATGCTGGCCGACCTGTGGCACGACGGCCGCCCGCGTCAGACATCCAGGTTCTGCACCTTGGTCGCCTCGGCGCGGATGAAGTCCTTGCGAGGACCGACCTTCTCGCCCATGAGCGTCGTGAACATGTGATCCGCCTCGGCAGCATTGTCCGGGTGGACCTGCAGGAGCGCCCGCGTGGCCGGGTTCATGGTCGTCTCCCAGAGCTGGTCCGAGTTCATCTCACCGAGACCCTTGAAGCGCTGCACCGTGAGGTTCTTGACCTTCATCTCCTTGACGATCCGGTCGCGATCCTTCTCGTCGGTCGCATAGCGGGTCACCTTGCCCGTGCTGACGCGGTAGAGCGGCGGCTGGGCGATGTAGAGGTGCCCGGCCTCCACGAGCTCGAGCATGTTGCGATAGAAGAAGGTCATCAGCAGCGTCCGGATGTGGGCGCCATCGACGTCAGCGTCGGCGAGCAGGATGACCTTGTGGTAGCGCAGCTTGGAGAGGTCGAAGGTCTCGCCGATGCCCGTTCCGAGGGCGATGATGAGGGGCCGGATCTTCTCGCTGGAGAGGACCCTGTCCAGCCGGGCCTTCTCCACGTTGAGCATCTTGCCGAAGAGCGGGAGGATGGCCTGCGAGCGCCGGTCACGACCCTGCTTGGCCGAGCCACCGGCCGAGTCGCCCTCGACGATGTACAGCTCACTGCGTACCGGGTCGCGTTCCTGGCAGTCGGCCAGCTTGCCCGGCAGCGCCGATCCCTCCAGGGCGCTCTTGCGGATGACGAGATCGCGGGCCTTGCGAGCGGCCTCGCGGGCACGCGCGGCCGTCAGGGACTTGTCGATGATGCGCCGCGCATCGGCCGGGTTCTCGTCGAGGAACTGGCTGATGCCCTCCCCTACCGCCGTCTGCACCTGACCCTTGACGTCGGCGTTGCCAAGCTTGGCCTTGGTCTGGCCCTCGAACTGCGGGTCGGTCAGCTTGACGCTGACGACGGCGGTCAGGCCCTCACGGACGTCGTCGCCAGAGAGGTTGGACTTGGTCTCCTTGATGACTCCCTGTCGCCGAGCCCAGTCGTTCAGCGATGTGGTCAGTGCAGCCCGGAACCCGGTGACATGGGTTCCCCCATCGACGGTGTTGATATTGTTAGCAAAGGCAAGGACAGTCTCACTGAAACTGTCGTTGTACTGGATGGCGACCTCGATCTGCGTAGGGCCATCGCGCCGTTCCACGGCGATCGGCTTGAAGTTGAGGACATCCTTGCCCTTGTTGAGGTGGCGCACGAAGCTCACGAGCCCGCCTTCGAAGTGGAAGGACTTCTCGCGGGGCGGACTGATGCGCTCGTCCACGAGACGGATGAAGACACCCTTGGTCAGGTATGCCGACTCGCGCAGGCGTTGGGCGATGACGTCGAAGCTGAATTCCACGGTCTCGAAGACCTCGTGGTCGGGCTTGAAGACCGTCGTCGTACCCGTACGTCCCCGGGCACTACCGATGGCGGTGACCGGTCCGCTGGGCTTGCCGCGCACGTACGACTGCGTGTAGACCGTGCCGTCCCGCACGGACTCAACGGTCAATGCCTCGGACAGTGCGTTGACCACGCTCACACCGACCCCGTGGAGCCCGCCGGAGACCTTGTAGCCGCCGCCGCCGAACTTGCCTCCGGCGTGAAGCACCGTGTGCACGACCTCCAGGGCATCCTTGCCCGTCTGCTTCTGGCGGCCCACGGGCACGCCGCGTCCATCATCGGAGTTGCGGACCGAGCCGTCGGCGAGGATGGTCACCTCGATGCTGGTGGCATGGCCGGCCATGGCTTCGTCGATGGAGTTGTCCACGACCTCCCAGACGAGATGGTGCAGGCCACGAGCATCAGTGGAGCCGATGTACATGCCCGGCCGGCGGCGCACGGCATCGAGGCCCTCGAGGACCTGGATAGAGTCCGCGGTGTAGGCACCAGGCTTGGCGGAGGCACTCACGCCCCCGCCATTCGAGCTCCGAGGCTTGGACCCCTCGGGCGTGGCCTGATCGGTCATGCCGTTCCTCCCGTCATCGGTCGAGCGTCGTGAGTCGGTCGACCAGCCGACCGAGGTCCTCGTCGTCATACCAGGCGATCGTGATGTGCCCGCCCTTGCGTCCGGGCCTGATGGTCACCTTGGTGCCCAGTGCCTCGCGCACCTGGGCCTCCATGTGCTGGACGTCCGGGTCCACGGCGCGCGAGCGGCTCCCTGGTGCGGCAGCCACTCCGTTCTTGGCGACAGCCACGAGGCTCTCGGTCTGGCGCACCGACAGCGACCGACTCGTGACCGTCGCGAGCAGTGCCTCCTGCTGCGCGTGGTCGTCGAGGCCGGCCAGAGCCCGGGCGTGGCCAGCACTCAGCGTGCCATCCGTGACCGCCTGCTGCACGCGCGGGGACGTTTCAAGGATACGCATCGTGTTGGCAACCGTGGGTCGCGAGCGGCCCACTCGCTGCGCGACGCGCTCTTGCGTCAGCCCGAAGGCATCCATGAGGTGCTGGAAGGCCCGCCCCTCCTCGACGGCGTTGAGGTCGGTCCTTTGGATGTTCTCCACCAGCGCGATCTCCAGCTGCTCCAGTTCGTTAGCATTGCGAACGGTCGCTGTGATGGTCTCAAGGCCGGCCATGATCGCAGCCCGCAGACGGCGCTCCCCGGCCACGAGCGTGTAGCCCTCTCTGGATTCGGTGACGATGATGGGTTGCAGAAGACCGAACTCGGCGATCGAATCCGCCAGCTGTTGCAGCGCCTCTGCGTCGAAGGTGCGCCTCGGCTGGTCGGGGTGCGGCCGGATGGATGACACGGGCACATCCCTGGTATGCGATACGCCCGAACCCGCTTGTGGGATGAGGGCGGCCAGCCCGCGACCCAGACCACCACTGCTCCGCCTGGTCTCAAGCGCCATCGTCGGCACCCTCCATGTCGTGATCTGTCCGGGGCCCCAGGTAGCGCACCATGGCATCGCGCAGTGAGGTGCCCGGCTGGCACCCGCTCCGGATCAGCAGCTCGTGCGCCACGGCCTGATATGCCAGGGCACCGCGCGAGCTCGGGCTATAGACGCCGATGGGCCGCCCGTACCCCGGAGCCTCTGCCAGGCGCACGCTGCGCGGAACGACAGCTTCGAAGACCTGGCTGCCCAGATGACGGCGCACCTCGGCTGCCACGTCAGATGCCAGACTCGTACGGCCGTCGTGCATGGTCAGGATCACGCCCTTCAACGCGAGACTGGGGTTCAGGTGATCACGAACGAGCTCGATCGTGGCCATCAACTGGCCCAGGCCCTCGAGGGCGTAGTACTCGCACTGCAGCGGGATGAGCACGCTCTGTGCTGCGGTGAGGCTGTTGACGGTCAGCAATCCCAGTGAAGGCGGACAATCGAGCAGGATAAAGTCGAAGTCGTCGCTGAGACTGCTCAACTCGTGCTTCAGGCGGCGCTCACGTCCAGGCACCGGCACGAGTTCGACCTCGGCACCGGCGAGGCTCCGATCAGACGGCAGCAGGGACAGGTTCTCGACCGAGGTGGGCACGATCGCGGCCAAGGGCTCCACGTCGGTCAGAAGGACGTCATAGACCGAGGCATCCAGCCGATCTCTGTCGATGCCGACGCCGCTTGTGGCATTGCCCTGCGGGTCCATGTCAACGATGAGCACCCGCCGCCCGTCCATGGCGAGATACGCAGCGAGACTGACCACAGTCGTAGTCTTGCCCACCCCGCCCTTCTGGTTCGCGCAGGCGATGACCTCGCCCACTACCCGCCGCACCGATCGCGTTGCACTCCACACATGTTACCTCGAATGGCCCTCAGACAGCGACCCCGTACCCCTGCCCGGCCCGTGTCGATCGGGTCGCCAGGCCGGGTTAGTCAGCCTGCCTTCGTGCTCATGGCGGGTCACGAGAGCCTCGCCGGTGCGATGGCATAGATGCTGGCCCCAAGATGCCATGAGCGACTTACCGGTCGCTTGGCTGCAGGTTGTCCGCGAGTTGTCCACACGAGTCCCGCCTGGTCTGGGGCTGACGACAACGCAGCGGTTGGGCCTGGGGTCGTGGCGCGTCGCGACCCACAGGGAGCACCGTCTTCCGACTGCCGTCCATGTTTCACGTGAAACGGTCGCGACCAAGGGCATCGGAGTCGTTCATCCGGTCGGCGAGGACCCTCGCATCGATGTGCTCGGCCGGCCGGCCAGCGTCACCGCAAGCTTGCCGCGCTCCGCATCGCGTCCTCGGTGTCCGGCGTCCATATGGTCGGGGCCCCTCGAGGCGATAGGGGAGAGGGGGTCTGTCGTTCACCGGAGTAGTCCGGATCGCCGGCGCCGGTGTCTCGCTTTGGGACACGCTGCTGCGGGAGGCGCCAGGCGTCGGCGGTACGCAGGCCGCGGGCAGCTTCTTGACTGCGCGTGCCATCGCATGGTTCCACGTGGAACACAGGTCCGCAGTTGAGCCCGGACCCCGGGTCGCCACACTCCCACCCGAGGCGGCAATACACCCGACACTGGGGCCGTGTGAAGGCTGGCTCGGGCGTGGCCCACGAGTCGGCTCGTGATGAGGTACGGTCCGCGCGTCGCAGGTGCTGGGCGCCCGATGGCGCCTGAGCCCTCGCATCCCGGTGTCGGAGGGCGCGCCCCGATCACCAGCGGCGGTGTGGGGTGACCAGATGGGCCTGGGCTATACTTGGCCGGAGGTGGTTCGGAGCGCGAGGGACGACTCGGGCACGGCCACGTCAGCCGTGGACCCCAGGATTATCGACATACCAGATGAGCGTTCTGGCTCCTGCCGTGGGGGCCGTCATCGCCGCCATCGTCGAGTCGAGTGTGCTGACCCATCTCCAGGTGGGCGGTCTCAGACCCGACCTCGTGTTCGCCGTGGGCGTCGCACTGGCCATGGTCCTGGGCTTCGAGAGCAGCATGACCTGGGCCTTCGTGGGCGGCCTGACGCTGGATCTCCTGCTGCCGGGGCGGTCCCTCGGCTCGACAGCCCTGGCGCTGGTGCTCGTGACGGCCATGGCGCTGCTCGTGGCACGCATCACCTGGCCACCTCGCCTCGTCGTCATCGCAGCCACCTCGTTTGGGCTGTCATTGGTCTACCAGGTCCTGCTGCTGGGCCTCCTGGCCCTGACGGAGAACGTCGCCTTCCTCGGCCTCTCGGTCACCGATCTCGTGTTCGTCGGTCTTCTCGATGCCGCGATCACGGCCGTGGCGGTGGTGGTCGTGCGGGCCATCGACCTGCGCTTCGGCGAGCGCGAGCGGTTGGCCTGGTGAGGCCATGAGCGCGCCGATGCTGACGACCGGCGGTTCCCGGCGGGCCCAGGATACGCGCCGCCTCACACCGCGCCTGCTGGCCTTCGGCATCGCCATCATCCTGACCGTCAGCGGACTCGGTCTGCGACTCTTCCAGCTGCAGCTGGCGCAGGCTTCGACGTACGAGGCCCGCACGGCCCTCGGGCAGACCACCAGCCGGCCCATCCCCGTCGCGCGCGGGCTCATGTACGACCGGCGCGGCCGGCTGCTGGTCGAGAACGTTCCCACGTTCGTCTTGCGCATCGTCCCGGCCGAGCTGCCCTTCGAGATCCGCCCCGAGGTGGCCGAGCGGCTCTCTGGTCTCACGGACCTGCCTGCGCGACGCATCATCGAGCGCCTGGACGCCCACATCGGTTCGCAGTTCGAGCCCGTGCGCATCGCGGACGTGGAGACCGAGACGGCGCGCATCATCACCGAGGATCCCGAGTCCTATCCCGGCGTGCGCATCGACCTGGAAGCCCGTCGCAGCTACCCCAGCGGCGCGCTGCTCTCGCACGTGCTGGGCTGGACCGGGCGTATCTCAGGACCCGAGTACGAGCGGCTCAGGGAGCAGGACTACTGGCCGGAAGACCTTGTCGGCAAGGCCGGCCTGGAGGCCACCTTCGAGGACGTGCTTCGCGGCAGCTACGGCCTTGAGGAGGTCGAGCTCGACTCACAGGGCCGCGAGCTCCACGCGCCACGCATCCTGAAAGAACCCAAGGCCGGCGACTCGCTCGAGCTGACCATCGACAGCAGGACCCAGGAGAACGCCGAGAAAGCCATGCGCTGGGCCATGGACGTGGTGGGCATCGATCACGGAGTCGTCTTGGCCATGAACCCGCAGAACGGGGAGATCCTGGCCATGGTCTCGCTCCCCAGCTACGACAACAACGCCTTCGCGCAGGGCATCTCCAACGCCGAGTACCGACAACTCCTGCGCGATCCCGCACGGCCGATGCTCAACGGGGCGATCGGCGAGCAGAACCCGCCCGGCTCCACCTACAAGCTCGTGACCGGCTCGGGCGCCCTCCAGGACGGCAAGATCACACCCACGACCGTCATCAAGACCGAACCCTTCATCGAGATCGGCGACTGGAAGTACTGGGACTGGAACAAGGAGGGCTTCGGCCCGGTCAACATCTACGGCGGCTTCGCCCACTCCAGTGACACGTTCTTCTTCCGCCTGGCCGGCATGCTGGGCATCGATCGCCTGGCCTACTGGGCCCACCAGTGGGGCTTCGGCAAGCCGACCGGTATCGACCTGCCCGGCGAGGCCTCGGGGATCGTGCCCACCAACGACTGGAAGCGTCGCACCCTGAACGAGCAGTACTACACCGGTGAGGTGTACCAGGCCGGCATCGGGCAGGGCTACAACGTGAGCACCGCCATCCAGGTGCTCAACGCCTACGCCGCCCTGGCCAATGGGGGCACGCTCTTCAAGCCGCAGCTGGTGCGCCGAATCCTTGATCCACAGGGCAACGTCGTGGAGCGTGTCCCGCCAGAGGTCATCCGCCAGCTGGACATCGACAAGTCCGTCCTGCGCACGATGCGTGTGGCCGCCCGACGCGTGGTCACGGTCCGGCACACGTACAACCTCGTGGACCTGCCCATCGTCGTGGCCGGCAAGTCCGGCACCGCCGAGTTCGGCGTTCGGGACAAGCAGGGCCGCCTGCCCTTCAGCAACTGGTTCGTGGCCTTCGTGCCCAAGGAGCCCCGCAAGACGGCCTCCGACCCGGAAGGCATCGAGGCCGTCAAGCGCGAAGACGCCGATCTCGTCGTCCTGGCCTACGCGCACGACACGCGCACCGCGGGAAACGCCGCGACCGAGATCGTCAAGTACTTCCTGCAGCTCCACTACGGCCTGTCGGTGGACCTGCGCCAGCGCTGGGTGCTGGAACGAGCGAACTTCTATGGCGGCTGATCGATGAGTACGCTCCGACTCGAACCGGCGCGCGTGGGGACGCTGGCGGCCCATGACGGCCAGGGCCGCTGGTACGGCTTCGACCTGCAGCTGGCCATCTACGCCCTGTCGCTGGTCGTCATCGGACTGCTGATGGCCTTCACCAACAGCGGCACTGACCCCCTCCAGCCGGGCTCGATCTTCACGCGCGGCCTCGTCTGGCTGACCCTGGCCGCGGTGGTCTTCGTCGCCTCCGCGGCCGCCGACCACCATTGGCTACGGACGTTCGCGTGGCCCATCTACGGTTTCGCCATCCTCCTGCTGCTGGTCACCCTGGCCGTGGGCTCGGGCACCGGCGGCGTGTCCCGGTGGGTCTCCATCCTGGGCCTGCAGTTCCAGTTCTCCGAGTTCACCAAGATCCTCCTGGCCGTCGTGCTGGCGCACTACCTCGCCACCCGCGCTGTCGTCATCGACCGGCCGCGGACCATCGTCGGCGCCGGACTCATCACCCTGCCCTTGCTGGGCCTCGTCCTCATCCAGCCGGACCTGGGGACGTCGCTGGTCTTCGGCGCCATCGTCTTCGGGGCGCTCTTCGTCTCTGGTGCCAGCCTGCGCTGGCTGGCTGTCTCGGCCATCGGTGTCGTGGCCATGGTGCCTGTCGTCTGGGCCTACGTGCTCAAGGACTACCAGAAACAGCGCCTCGTCTCGTTCATGGATCCCACGGCGGATCCCCTGGGCTCCGGCTACCAGCTGCAGCAGTCGCAGATCACGGTGAGCTCGGGGGGCCTGCTGGGGCGAGGCTTGACCAATGGCATGGTCGGCGAGAACCTGCCCGTCGGTGCCACGGACTTCGTGTTCGCCCGCGTCGGCGAGGAACTGGGCTTCCTGGGGGGCATGGTCGTGCTGGCGCTCTTCGCCCTGCTCATCTGGCGCATCCTGCTGGTGGGCTGGCGCTCCGGCGAAACCTTCACCCTGGCGCTCTCCGGCGGCCTGGCGGCCATGATGCTCTTCCAGATGGTGGTCAACGTCGGGATGGTCCTGGGGGTGATGCCCATCACCGGTATCCCGCTGCCCTTCGTGACGCACGGCGGCGCCTCGCTCCTGAGCGCAGCGCTCGGCCTGGGCATCCTGGAGTCGCTGGCCATGAGGCGCTCAAGGTCGAGCTGATCAAGCGCTGCCCCGGCACCCTCTCTGGTGAGTGGCGCGCAGGCCCGTGAGCCCGCTCAGCCCCGACGCAGCAAGGCGTCCAGCTCGCGCCGGTAGGTGCGACCCATGGTCGTGCGCGACAGCCACTCGAGGTAATCACGGTCGAAGCGAGCCACCTGGTTGAGGGTCCAGCCGCGGTAGCGACCGAATGTGAGCTCCGGCCCGGCGGGGGCCGGATTGGCGGGCGGGGGCCCGGCCTCACCATGGGCAGGCTGCGCCGGCTGCGGAGTGCTGGCGCCGCGGTCGAGGGCCTCGTCTCTTGCGCTCGGCATGGGAAGGCCGGGGCGCAGACCGATGGTCTGGTCGTAGGCGGCTCGCTTGGTCGGATCACCCAGGATGGCGTAGGCCTCGTTGAGCTCGGCCATGCGTGTCGCAGCCTCCCTCGAGAGAGCGACGTCGGGGTGGTACCGCTTCGCCAGGTGACGATACGCCACGGTCATGAAGGAGCGGTCCGCCTGGGGGCTGATCATGAGCACGTCGTAGAGGGTGCGGGCCATCACGTTCACGATAGCGGACTGGCGAGCGCTGGAGCGAGCTGTCGAACGCCGGGCCGGCGTGGGATGGGCCAACCTGCCGACCGCCAGCCAGGGGCGCAGTCCACCGGTGCTGGAAGACGTGAGGTCGTCCGCCCGCTCGTCTGGGCTTTCCCACAAGAGACGTTACGCTACTCACACACGCCGCCAGATTGACGCCCGGAGGCTTCTCGGGCTACCATCGCGGTTCGCGCCCAAGAGGCTTGTCGCGCCGTGTTCGCCTGCGACTCGCCACCCGCGCCCAGACGTAGATCACGGAACGCACGACCAACTGACAGGAACCCTCATGTACGCAGTCATCGAATCAGGCGGCAAGCAGTACCGCGTCGACCTCGGCTCTGAGATCCAGGTCGACCGGCTCGATGTCCAGCCTGGCGACTCCATCACGCTCGACCACGTCCTGCTCGTCGCCGATGGCGACACCACGACGGTCGGCCGCCCGGTCGTCGACGGCGCGAGCGTCTCGGCAGAGGTGCTGCGCCAGGAGCGCGGCCAGAAGGTCATCGTCTTCAAGTACAAGCCCAAGGCCCGCACCCGCGTCAAGAAGGGCGCGCGCGCGGAACTGACCCGGCTGCGCATCGCCGACATCGCCTTCGGCGGCAAGTCCGCCGCGCAGGATGCCAAGGCCAGTGAGTCGCAGCAGGCCAAGGCTGCCAAGGAAGCGGAGCAGGCCGCGGCCGAGAAGGCCATCGCCGATCAGGCGCTGGCAGCTCAGCTCGCCACGGCAGAGGCCGCCGCCCAGCCCACTACGGCCCCTGCTTCCAAGGCTAAGACCGCGCCTCGCAAGAGCCAGAAGCCCGCCGAGCCCGAGGCTGCCGCCGAGCCCGAGGCTGCCGAGCCTGAAGCCCAGGCTGCCGCCGAGCCCGAGGCTGCCGAGCCTGAAGCCCAGGCTGCCGCGGAGCCGCAGCCCGATGGCGCAGAGACCGACACCAGGAAGGACGACTGACCCATGGCCCACAAGAAGGCAGGCTCCAGCTCCAAGAACGGTCGCGACAGCGTCGGCAAGCGCCTCGGCGTCAAGGCGGGCCAGGGCCAGCTCGTCCCGGCCGGCTCCATCATCGTGCGGCAGCGCGGCATGACCTTCCTGGCCGGCCCCGGCGCCGGCCTCGGTCGTGACTACACCGTCTTCGCCACCGTCACCGGACGCGTCCACTACGAGCACGCCCGACGCGACAAGAAGCGTGTGCGCATCGAGGCCGTGGCGCCGGTCGCTGGCTGACGACTGTAAGGACATCCGACATGAAGACCGACACGCATCCCAAGTACTACCAGGCGAACGTCAGCTGCGCCTCCTGCGGCACGCAGTTCACGGTCGGCTCGACGCAGCAGGATCTGCGCCTCGACATCTGCTCCAGCTGCCATCCCTTCTACACCGGCAAGCACACGATCGTGGACACCGCCGGCCAGGTGGAGCGCTTCCAGAAGCGCCTCGAGCGCTCGGCGAAGCTCTGAACCTTGAGCCGGTCGGCGGCCGGGCAGCGAGACGTCACCCCGGTCCGTCGAGCAGGCCCAGGGGCTGACTGACATGGCTCGTTTCGCCTACGGCGGCCAGGCCCTCATGGAGGGCATCTACATGCGCGGCCAGACCGCCATCGGCGTGGCCGTGCGCGGACCTGACGGTCAGATCTTCGCGGGCCAGGAACCGCTTGACAGCGTTCTCCACCGCAACCGCTTCGCCCGCGCTCCATTCTTCCGCGGCGTGGTGGTGCTCTACGAGACCCTCATCATCGGCACCAAGTGGCTGATGCGCTCCGGCTCGCTGGCAGCCGCAGGGGAGGGAGTCGCCTTCGGCGGCAAGGCCGTGGCGCTGACGCTGCTCGTCACCCTCGGGTTGGCCGTCGGCCTCTTCGTGCTCTTGCCGCTGCTGGTCGCCCAAGGCAGCGTCTCGCTCCTCGTCGGCGATGTCAGCGGCGGCCTGGAAGCCTTCGTCGTCCACCTCCTCGAGGGCTTCATCAGGGTCGTCATCTTCGTAGGCTACCTGCTCCTGGTGAGCCGCTCGCAGGAGATCGGTCGCGTCTTTCGATACCACGGCGCCGAGCACATGACGATCCATACGCTGGAAGCGGAGCTGCCCCTGACCGTGGAGAACGTGCGCCGTTTCCCGACCGCGCACCCGCGCTGCGGCACGGAGTTCCTGGTCATCTTCATCCTCGTCAGCATCCTGCTCTTCAGCCTGCTGGCCGGCGTCGAGCTGTGGGTCGCCCTCCTGGGCCGCATCGTGCTCATCCCGGTCATCGCGGCCGTCTCCTACGAGATCCTCAAGTGGGGCGCGAAGCGCCGCGATCACTCCATCTGGCGCTGGCTCTTCCTGCCTGGCATCTGGATGCAGGCCATCACGACCAAGCAGCCCGACGACTCCATGATCGAGGTTGCCATCTGTTCGATGCAGGAGGCCCTGGCCGCCAACGGTGACGTGGCGCCTGAGGGCAGCTGGGACCCCGTCCGGGAGCCCATCCCGGACGCTGGTGAGCTGGCACGGAGCGTCGAGGCACGCATGGCAGCGACCGAGGCTGACGCGGCGACCGAGGGCGTCGCGGCCGGTGAGATCGAGGCTGCCGGCGAGATCGAGGCTGCCGGCGCGGCCGAGGCGGCCGGCGCGGCCGAGCGCAAGACCGGCAGACCCGGCGCCGCCGAGGGTGATGCGGAGGGCGCATGAGCCTTGAGGCTCGGCTCGATGAGATCGAGCGTCGCCTGGAGCAGATCGAAGCGGAATGGTCGCGGCCCGAGGTGGCCACCGACCCGGAGCGCAGCAAGGTGCTGGGGCGCGAGCTGGCCCAGTTGGCACCGGTCGTGGACAGCCATCGCCGCCTCCGCGGTGTCCGCGAGCAGTTGGCGTCTGCCCGCCGCGAGCGTGACTCCGAGAGCGACCAGGAGCTGCGCGACATGGCCCGCGAGATCGTCGCCGAGCTCGAGGCCGAGGAGATGGCCCTGGAGGCCCAGCTGCGCGTCCAGCTGCTGCCACGCGATCCCAACGATGAGCGCGACGTCATCATCGAGATCCGAGGCGGCACCGGGGGCGAGGAAGCCAGCATCTTCGCGGCCGACCTGTTCCGCATGTACGCCCGCTACGCCGAGCGCCACCGCTGGAAGACCGAGACGCTCACGACGAGCGAATCGGGCGTCCGTGGTCTGCGCGAGGTCATCTTCGAGATCAGCGGTGATGGTGCCTACAGCCGCCTGAAGTACGAGGGCGGCGTGCACCGCGTGCAACGCGTGCCCGAGACGGAGGCCAGCGGCCGCATCCATACCTCGACGGCCACCGTGGCCGTGCTGCCCAAGGCCGACGAGGTGGACGTTCGGATCGATGAGGCCAGGGACCTCCGCATCGACGTGAAGCGCTCGTCGGGTCCCGGCGGGCAGTCGGTGAACACGACCGACTCGGCAGTGCGCATCACGCACCTGCCCAGCGGCCTGGTGGTGGAGATCCAGGACGAGAAGAGCCAGCACAAGAACAAGGCCAAGGCCCTCGCCGTGCTGCGGTCGCGTCTTCTTGAGATGGAGCAGCGCAAAGCCCAGGCCGAGGAAGACCAGGTCCGCCGCTCCATGGTCGGCAGCGGCGAGCGCTCCGAGAAGATCCGCACCTACAACTTCCCCCAGGACCGCATCACCGATCACCGCATCGGCCTGGATGTCCACGACCTCCCCGGCGTGCTCGACGGCGACCTGGACAGGCTCATCGACGCCCTCATCACGACCGACCAGGCCGAGCGACTGGCCTCGCTGGAATCGCGACCGGCCCGCGGCTGATCCGGACCGACCTGGCCGCCGACCAGCGCATGACCACCAGCCAGATGCCGCCACGCAAGGTCGGGGAGACGCTGGCGACCGCCTCCGCACGTCTCCACGAGGCCGGCTCGGAGACCGCGCGCCTCGATGCCGAGGTCCTGCTCGGCCACGTGCTGGGCGTGGACCGCAGCACGCTGGCGGCGCACCCTGAGGCAACCCTGGGCAGCGCCCAGGCTGAGGCCTTCGAGCGCTGCCTGCAACGCCGCGAGCAGGGCGAGCCGGTGGCCTACATCCGGGGCCTCAAGGAGTTCTATGGGGCCGCCATCGTGGTCGACGATCGTGTGCTCATCCCGCGTCCCGAGACCGAGACGCTCGTGGAGCTGGCCGTGGCCCGCGTGCGCGCCGACCTGACGTCCAGCCCGCGGTCGGCAGAGGCCGGGCCCTATCTTGTCTGGGACCTTGGCACCGGCTCGGGGGCCGTGGCCGTGGCCATCGGTCTCGAGCTGCGTCGCCGCCGCTATGGGGATGCCGTGCGCTACGTCGTCAGCGACATCTCGCCCGAGGCCCTGACCGTGGCCACCATCAACGCCGTCGCCCAGGGCCTGGCCGACCTCTTCACCTTCGCCCAGGGCGACCTCACCGACGTGCTGCCGGCGCCGCGACCGGTCGACCTGCTCGTCGCCAACCTGCCCTACATCCCGACCGGCCACATCGGGGACCTGCCCGTGGCAGCCGGCTTCGAACCACGGCTCGCCCTGGATGGTGGTTCGGACGGCCTGTCGGTCATCGGTCGCCTCCTGGCGGCCCTGCCCTCGGCCGTGGCACGTGGCGGCGTGGCGCTGCTGGAGATCGGCGGCGACCAGTCGGAGGCTCTGGGCCGACTGACCACGGAGATCCTGCCGGGCTGGAGCTGCCAGATCCACGCCGACCTGGGTGGCAGCCCGCGGGTGGCACAGCTGGAGAAGGCCGGTGAGTGAGACGCGCGGGCCCGTGGTGCTGCGCGCCTCGGATCACGGGGCTCTGGCGGTTGCCGCCGCAGCCCTGGCGGCCGGCGGCATCGTGGGTCTCCCCACCGAGACCGTCTACGGGGTGGGCGTGATCCCTCGGCCGGAGGCGCTGCAGGCACTCCTTGCGGCCAAGCAGCGTCCCACTGACAAGGGCATCGCCCTGCTCATCGATGACCTCGACCAGGTGGATGACCTCGTCGTGGTCGGCGCCGCGGCCCGTCGGCTGGCGGAGCGCTTCTGGCCGGGCCCACTGACGCTGGTGCTGCCGCTCCGGATGCCTGCGCTGGCACCCGAGGCGCTCACCGGCGGGCGTGACACGTTGGCCCTGCGTATCCCAGACCACGCGGTGCCACGCGCCCTGGCCAGGGAGCTGGGACCGCTCGCGGTCTCGTCGGCCAACCGCTCCGGCGAGCCTGATGCCCGCACGGCCGAGGCGCTCGTGCTGTCCCTGGGGCCTTCACTGGCAGTCGTCATCGACGACGGTCCGGTGCGTGGCGGCGTGCCCTCCAGCGTCGTGGCCGTCGACGCAGCAGACCGGGTGGCGGTGCTGCGAGAGGGTGCCATCGAGCGCAGCTTCATCGACGCCCTGTTCGGAGAGGGGGCTTGACGGTGCGCGGGGCCGCGCCTCTCGAGCCCCGGGGCGCATGACGGAGCCGGGACAGCCGGCGCGGGTACACTGGCGCACGCGGAGAGGACGAGCAGCGGAGCAGGCATGACCTTCATCACCGATGGCCAGCGGGCGCTGGAGCCCATCGCCGTCGTCGACCCCGAGTTGTGGGCGGCGATGGTCGCGGAGCGTGAGCGGCAGACCTGGAAGATCGAGCTCATCGCCAGCGAGAACTACGCGTCGCGGGCGGTCCTTGAGGCAGCCGGGTCGTGGCTCACCAACAAGTACGCCGAGGGCCAGCCAGGCAAGCGGTACTACGGTGGCTGCGAGTACGTGGACGTGGTCGAACGGCTCGCCGAGGACCGCGCCCTGGCCCTTTTCCCGGGCGCCGAGTTCGTCAACGTGCAGCCCCATTCCGGGGCGCAGGCCAACATCGCGGCCTATGTCTCGGTGCTCGAGCACGGTGACCGCATCCTGGGCATGAGCCTCGCCCATGGCGGCCACCTGACCCACGGCCACCCCGTCAACTTCAGCGGCCGCAACTTCGAGGTCCACAGCTACGGGGTCTCAGAGGTGGACAGCCGCATCGACTACGACACCCTGGAGCGGCAAGCGCGGGACGTGCGGCCGCGGCTCATCGTGGCGGGTGCCAGCTCCTATCCGCGCATCATCGACTTCGAACGCATGGCCCGCATCGCGCACGACGTGGAGGCGCTCCTCTTCGTGGACATGGCCCACATCGCCGGACTGGTGGCCGCCGACCTGCACCCCAGCCCCTTCCCGCACGCGGACATCGTCACCACGACCACCCACAAGACCCTGCGTGGGCCGCGCGGCGGCCTCATCTTCGGTCGTGCCGAGCTGGCCAAGCAGATCGACCGCGCCGTCTTCCCGGGCACGCAGGGCGGGCCGCTCATGCATGTCATCGCGGCCAAGGCCGTGGCGCTCCTCGAGGCCCGGGGCGAGGACTTCCGCCGATACCAGCAGCGCACCCTGGAGAACGCCGTCGAACTGGCCGACACTCTGCGCGATCACGGCGCAGCGCTCGTCTCCGGCGGCACTGACAACCACCTCGTGCTCGTCGACGTCACGCCGCTCGGCGTCACCGGCGCGGAGGCCGAGCACCTCCTCGATGAGGTGGGCATCACCGTCAACAAGAACGCCATCCCCTTCGACCCACTGCCGCCCAACACGGCTTCCGGCATCCGCGTGGGATCGCCGGCCACCACGACGCGGGGTTTCGGGCGCGCCGAGATGCGCCAGGTCGGTGAGCTGCTCGTGCGCACCCTGCGCAAGCGCGACGACCCGACAGCCCTGGTCGAGGTGTCCACCGAGGTGAGGGCCATCTGCGCCCGCTTCCCCGTGCCGGGACTGCCCAGCGCGTGAGACTGGAGGAGCTGCCGCTCATCCTGCTGGCGCTGGGCGCCGCCGCGGCAGCGTCCTTCCTGCTGACGCCGCTGGCGATGCGCTTCGCCAGGGCCACCGGGACCATCGACGAGCCCGATGCCGGGCGGCGCATCCACAGCCGGCCCATCCCGAGGGCGGGCGGCCTGGCGGTGGTCATCGCCTTCGTCGGCGTGGGAGTCGTGGCCATGCTGCTCATCGGCTCAGGCCGCTCCGCGGGACCCTTCCCGCAGCTCTACGTCTGGGGTGGTGACGCCGTCCGACGGGATGAGCT
>JBFYUV010000163.1:0-4427 GCA_041299865.1 Chloroflexota bacterium | reverse complement strand
CCGGGAAGAACGCCTGTGACTGCTCGAGGATGCGGTCGCTGTCCCACTCGATGAGATAGGGCAGCAGCCGCTCGTGGTTCTCCGGCTCACCCGTCGAGGTGTGCAGCCCGAAGAACGACTCGGGATGAGGTCCCATGTCCACGTTCGGCGGGTACCAATAGGCCTCGTCCTTCTGGTTGCGGCCGACGAGTGAAGCGTGCTGCTGTCGGGGGTGCAGATGGAACGGGACTCGCGAATCGACATCGAAGATCTTGGCCAGCCGCTCGAGACCGCGATGGGTGGCGGCGTACTCCGTGCCCATGAGGGTCTCTGGCATCTGCTGGACAGCTTCGCGAAGCGTGATGCGATGGCCGCCCTCGAGAGCCAGGTAGCTGAGACCCTCGTCGTCCGGGCCGATCCGATGGTCGGCCTTCGTCGTCGACCCGAGCCATCGCTCGCAGATCCATCCTCGTTCGCCCACGACGACGCTCTCTTCAGTGAGGCCCAGGCGTCGACCCGGGGCAGTCCATTCGCGAGCCACCCAGGCCGCCTCCAGCCGCAGGACCCCGCCGCCGTCCGCGAGTGCGCCTTCCACGATGTCACGGGCGATGTCGCCTGCCACGTTCGACCCTCCTTGTCTGCTGCTCCGATGCCTTGCCGACTAGCCTCGCATCCCTTCGGAGTCGGCTCACGGATCCCCGAAGGCGAACCCACTCCGAGCCATGTATCAGCCCTGTGCTGTCAGTCGATCGGCGCCAGGAATGCCGTGCGGGCTCGCTCGTAGCGTCGGACAAGCCGGTCGTCGGGACCATCGGTCGTGTCAGGCCAGCCGTGCTCGTCCAGCCAGGCCAGGTGCGACGCGATGGCCTCTTGTGCCGAGACCTGTGGCTCGAACGGACCGCCCAGCTCCAGGACGGCGTCGCTGCTGTAGGCAAGGTCGAATCTCGTCAGGACGGGCAGAATGGACTCGTCGAGGATGGTGGTGTCGACCTCGGCAGGGTCGAGCGAGAGCAACAGCTCCACGGGGACGTGGACCAGTGCCGGCGAGACGCCGACGACGGCCGCCATGGCCTCCACGTATGCGTCGTGGGTCATGACCTGCGGGCCTGCGCAGGTGAAGACGCGACCGTAGGCACGAGGCTCGCCTACGACCCGCGCCATGAGCCGCCCCGTGTCGAAGCCCGTGCCGGGCTGGAAGAGCGTGGTGCCGTCACCGGGCACGACGATGGGTCGGCCTTCGCGCAGCCGCCGCAGCATGGTCCGACCGCCCTGCCTCGAGAAGAAGCCGATGACGAAGCGGGGGCCCATCGAGTAGCCCGGTCGGATGATGGTGACGGCCACGCGACCCTCGGTGCCCGCCGCGCTCACGAGGGCCTCGCAGTCGCGTTTCGCGAGCGCGTAGGGCGAGTTCGGCTCGCGGTGCTCGTCCGACTCGCGCACCGGCAGACGCGAGAGGGGATACCCGAAGACGTCCACGGTGCTCACGAAGACGTACTGGCGGCCGGGCGCTGCGAAGACGTCCAGCGCCTGCGTCACCTGGTCCGTGGTGTAGGCGCACGTGTCGATGACGACGTCCGGCCGTACCTCATCGCAGGCGGCGCGGAGGGCCGCTTCGTCAGCGCGGTCGCCCCACATGAAGCGGGCGCCGAGGTCCGGGATGGGGTCCTTGGGATGCGTCAGCACCCGGACATCCCAGCCCGCCTCCACGAGCGCGCCGATGGCGCCCCGACTGATCGTGCCCGGGCCACCGATGAAGAGCGCCCGTCCGGCCATGTCGTCTCCCCTCGCGCTGCGTGTGCCGTGAGTCTATCGAGCGCCCGGGTGCTGTGCGGGCGCGCCTGTCGAGCGTCAGCGACGGTCGGGCATCCTCCGCGGCCTGCGGGGATCCGGCGGCTCGATGCCTGAGACCAGCACCCGGACCGTCCGAGACAGCAGGTCGCCGTCCACCGCATCCTCGCGCTCGACCGACATGAGGGCGATCCCGAACAGCGCTGCCAGCACGGTCACTGCCATGTCCTCCGCGGTGGCATCGGTCCGCACGCGCCCCAGCCGCTGCTCCGCCCCGAGGTAGTCGGCGATGAGCTGAGGCGGCCCGAGGAGCTTCCCCGTGCGTAGCGTTGCGACTGCCTGGCGGCGACGGCCAGCGAGCTCCGGGTCCGTGAGCAGGGCCAGCTCGAGCGGCAGCAGCTCAGCCCGCAGCGAGGCCAGGCGCAGCAGCGTCTCGGTCAGGTTGGCCTCCACGGTGCTCTCGCCGGCTCGGTCCGCGAGCCCGGAGAGCCCCTCCAGCACGGCCGCGTTGCGCTGAAAGACGGCCGCGAAGAAGAGCGTTGCCTTGTCCGGGAAGTGGCGGTAGATGGTGCCCTCCGCCACGCCCGCCCGCTGCGCGATGGCCCGAGTCGTGGCGTGGGGGTAGCCGACCTCTCGAACGACATCCACGGTCGCCGCGATGAGCCGAGCGCGGGTCGTGGTCCCACGCTCGGTCATCTCTGCGCCGTCCCCATGCGCACCAGCATGACGTTCCAGCAGCCGCGTGTCAGTCGGTGACGTCGCGCCGCACGACCACGGCGGTTGCCGCCGCGAGGCCGAGGACGACGTACGCGACGCCCAGCGTCAGTGCCGCACCGAAGGCCAGTGTCGCCGTACCACCGGCGGCGATGGCGTTCAGCGTGCTCCCCAGCAGCCAGTCCGATCCGTCTCCGATGGCCAGCTTGACGATCGACTCCACGACAAGCACATACCCGACGCCGATCGAGATGGCTACGGCCGCAGACCGCGTCAGCACTGCCAGGACGAGCCCGATGACTCCCCACACGATGAGGGCCAGGTAGGTGTTCAGCCAGGCCTGCGCGATGGTCGTGAGCGGATCCGTCATCCAGGCCGAGGTCGAGATGCCGGCGGCCTGCGCCGCGGGCAAGGCGGCCATCACGGTGACGACCGTGGCCACTGCCACCGCGACAGCGGTCACGATCAACAGCGCAACCACCTTTCCGACCAGCAGCCGCCAGCGGTGCGGCTCTGCGGCCACCAGCACGCGGATGAGCCCGCTGCTGTAGTCGGTCGCGGTCGCGAGCGCCCAGAACGAGAGAGTCACCACGCCGAACATGCTCGAGGCAGCGGCCAGCCCGGCGACCAGGCCATCCGGCCCGGCCAGCGTGGCGGCATCCGGGAAGCGCACACCTGGTGCGCCCGCCGGCAGCGTGGTACCGCTCGACGCCGTCCCGAACATGACCGTGTTGACCATGAGCGCGAACAGGGCCATCAGGCCGAACCAGAGGACCAGCATCCTCGGTCGGCGAAGCCGGACCAGCTCGCTCCGAACGACGGCAAGCATCACGCCACCTCCAGGGACTCGGTGCTGGCGATCGTCGACACGTCGCCATCCGTGGGGCCGGTCATGGCCAGGAAGATGTCCTCCAGGCTGTCCTGGACGACGACGAGGCCGGCCAGCGTCACCCCGAAGCCGGCGGCCGCACGGTTCAGGTCTGCCGACCGGGCCGCTTCCGCGGCCACTCGGAGGATGGCGCCGTCACGCTGGACCGCCCAGCCTGCGCCAGCGAGCGAGTCCACCAGGCGCCCGGTGTCATGGTCGTGCTCGGCGCGGATGTCGATGTGCGCGCGAGTCCGGCTCAGGAGCTCGGCCATGGGCCCGGCGAAGAGCAGCGATCCAGATCGGATGACCACCACGTAGTCGCAGGCAGCCTCGATCTCGGCCAGCAGGTGCGA
Source organism: Chloroflexota bacterium (assembly GCA_041299865.1). GTDB lineage: Bacteria > Chloroflexota > Limnocylindria > Limnocylindrales > CSP1-4 > JAFMJV01. The sequence continues at coordinate 725 of JBFYUV010000163.1, read as the reverse complement.
CGAGACGAGCACTGTTCGTCCGGCCTGGGCCAGGCCCTGCAGCAGGACCCTGATCTCAACGATGCCGGCCGGGTCCAGGCCGTTGGTCGGCTCATCGAGGACGAGCAACTCCGGGTCCGGAAGTAGCGCCATGGCGATGCCGAGCCGCTGTTTCATGCCCAGCGAGAAGCGCGACACGGGCTCGCGATCCCTTCCGCCGAGGCCCACCACCGAGAGGACTTCGTCCACGCGCGCGATCGGCAGCTGGCGGAGGCGGGCCAGCGAGGTCAGGTTGGCGCGCGCCGAGAGGCCCGGCACGAAGGCCGGGCTCTCGATGAGCGCACCCACCCTCGAGGCATACCGCGCTGGGGTGCTGATGGGCTCGTCCAGCACGCTGGCGCTGCCGCTGGTGGGCCGGATCAGCCCCAGCAGCATGCGGATCAGCGTGGACTTGCCGGCCCCGTTCGGCCCCACGAGCCCGAACACAGTCCCCTGCTCCACGTCGAAGCTCAGCCCGTCGAGGGCGCGCACGCCCTTCGGATACGTCTTCACGAGGTCTGTCGCCTCGATAGCCCTTCTCATCACGACCACCCTCCGTCTCTCGCCGCTGGCCGATCCGCTGCCGGCCGCGACACCCTCGCTGTGCCTGATGCCACGCGACCTCAAACCGTCGTCCGCTCTCGCGCGACCGTTGCGCAGTGTAGCTCAAACATTTCGATTGTCAAACTGTCTGTGACTGGTATAAT
>JBFYUV010000162.1:0-4274 GCA_041299865.1 Chloroflexota bacterium | reverse complement strand
CGAGGTCAGGGCCTTCACGGGTGGCCTGGGTGCGGACAGCGCCATCTGCGCAAATCCCGTGGCGGCCACCCACCAGCAGGCGGTGGTGGCGGTACGCAAGCGCGGCACGGTCGTCCTCTTCGGTGGTCTGCCCAAGGCGGCGCCGATGACCGAGCTGGACGCCAACCGCATCCACTACGACGAGATCCGGGTCGTCGGCTCGTTCAGCTATCACCCCGAGTACCACCGCCGTGCGCTGCAGCTGCTGGAGCGCGGGCAGATCGACCCGGACGCCATCATCACCCACACGTTCCCGCTCGAGCAGGTGGACGCGGTCTTCCGCACGGTGGCCGCCGGCGAGGCGCTGAAAGTCATGGTCGAGATCGGGCAGGAAGCGAGCGCAGGACAGGCATGATCGGACTTCACGAGGAGCTCCAGCAGCGCGAGGCCTCCGGGCGGCCCGTCCGGGTCGGCCTCATCGGGGCCGGCCAGATGGGCACGGACGTGGTCGCCACGACCAGCGTCATGCAGGGCGTTCGCGTGGTGGTGAGTGCGGACCTCGACATCGAGCGGGCCCGCGACAGCTATCGCATCGGACAGGTCGAGGGCGAGGTCGTGGTAGCCGACACGGCCGCGGAGGCGGACGTCGCCGTGGAGGCCGGCAAGCTGGTGGCGGTGCGTGACTTCCGCATCGTCACGGACATGCGCTCCATCGACGTCATGCTCGAATCGACGGGTGTGCCGGAGATCGGCGCGCTGGCCGCCCTGCGCTCGGCTCGCAGCGGTCACGACCTGGCCATGATGAACGTGGAGACGGACATCACGGTCGGCCCCATCCTCAACTGGTACGCGCGCCAGAAAGGCGTCATCTACGCCCTCGCCGCGGGCGATGAGCCGGCCGCCTGCAAGGAGCTCTACGACCTGGCGGTCTCCATGGGCTTCACCATCGTGGCTGCCGGCAAGGGCAAGAACAACCCGCTTGACCGCCACTCCACGCCGGCCGACCCGGCCGTCCAGAAGGAGGCCGCCCGTCGGGGCCTGAGCCCCAACATGCTCATCGAGTTCGTGGACGGCAGCAAGACGATGATCGAGATGGCGGCCGTCTCCAACGCCACCGGCCTGGTGCCGGACGTGCGCGGCATGCACGGCCCGGAGACGGACCGCGACCACCTGGCCGAGACGTTCCGACTCCGCGAGGACGGCGGCCTGCTGGGCAGGACCGGGGTCGTGGACTACGGCATCGGCCACGTGGCGCCGGGTGTCTTCCTCATCGTGCGCACGGACCATCCCCGCCTGCGCGAGGCCATGGTCCTGCGCGACATGGGCGATGGGCCCTACTACACGCTCTTCCGACCCTTCCACCTGTGCAGCATCGAGGTGCCCCTGACCTGCGCCATGCTGGCCATCCGCAAGCAGTCGAACATGGCGCCCCTCGACAGGCTCGTCTCGGAGGTCTTCGCCGTGGCCAAGCGAGACCTCGAGCCCGGGGACACGCTCGATGCCATCGGTGGCACGACGTACTACAGCCTCATCGACACGTACCAGAAGGCCAAGGCGGATGGCCTGCTGCCCATCGGCCTCGCCAAGGGCGCGCGCCTCGTGCGCCCCGTATCGATTGACACCCCCATCACCTTCGGCGACGTGGAGATCGCCGCGTCCACCGTCTCCCGCCTGTATCAGCTCCAGGAGCAATGGTCTGAGGGTGTCATCAGCGAGGGTGACCTGCTGGCGGCCGTGGACCAGCTCGGGATCGATTGATGCGGACGGGCTGCTGACAGACCAGAGACCGGTCAAGGGACCGACCAACGGATCGACAGGAGGAGAGGAACGAGATGGCAAGAGCAACCCTGGGCGTGATCGTGGGCAACCGCGACTTCTTCCCGGACGCATTGGTGACGGAGGCGCGCGCAGATGTCCTGGCGCTCTTCGCGGAGATGGACATCACGCCCGTCATCGTCGACGAGACGGCCACCAAGCTGGGCGGCATCGAGACGCGCGCCCACGCCAAGGTCTGCGCGGAGCTCTTCAAGCAGCACCGCGAGCAGATCGAGGGCATCGTCGTCATCCTTCCCAACTTCGGTGACGAGAAGGGCGTCGCGGACACCATGCGGCTCTCCGGGCTGGACGTGCCCATCCTCGTGCAGGCCTACCCGGATGACGTCACCAACTTCACGCTGGAACGCCGGCGCGACTCCTTCTGCGGCAAGATCTCCGTCTGCAGCGACCTGCGCCAGTACGGCTACGCCTACACGCTGACCGAGCGCCACACGGTTCCCGTGCAGTCGGCCGAGTTCCGCGCCGACCTCGACAGCTTCGTGCGTGTCTGCAAGGTCGCCAACGGCATGAAGACGGCCCGCCTGGGTGCCATCGGCACGCGGCCGGATGCCTTCAAGACGGTGCGCTACAGCGAGAAGCTCCTGGAGGCCTCGGGCATCGCCGTCAGCGTCATCGACCTCTCGCAGATCTTCGGCTGGGCGGCCAAGCTGACCGACGACGACCCCAAGGTGACGGCCAAGCTGGACGAGATCCACGCCCACGTCGCGCACCCCACGGCACCGCCGGACAGGATCGTGAAGATGGCCCGCCTGGGTGTCGTCATCGACGACTGGATGGCCGACAACGACCTCAACGCCTCCGCCATCCAGTGCTGGAACTCGCTCCAGGAGAACTTCGGCGTCAACGTCTGCACGCTCATGAGCATCATGAGCAACAAGATGATGCCGTCCGCCTGCGAGACGGACATCACAGGCCTGGCCTCCATGTACGCGCTGCAGCTGGCCGCGGGCGAGCCGGCCGCCATCGTCGACCTCAACAACAACTACGGCGACGACCCCGACAAGTGCGTGCTCTTCCACTGCGGCAACTGGCCGCTCAACTTCTACACCGAGGCGGAGATGAAGACCGCGGAGGTGCTGGGCACGACGCTCGGCGCGGACAACGTCTGGGGTGCCATCAACGGCCGAGCCCCGGCCGCACCGTTGACCATCGCGCGCATCAGCACCGACGACGTCAACGGCATCTGCAAGGCCTACGTGGCCGAGGGCCGCTTCCTCGACGACCCGCTCGACACCTTCGGCTCGCGGGCCGTGGTGGAGATCCCCGACTTCCAGCCGCTCCTCAAGTACATCTGCAACACCGGCTTCGAACACCACTGCGCCATGAGCCCCTCGACCACGGCCGACGTGGTCGCGGAGGCGCTCGGCAACTACCTCCAGTGGGAGGTCTATCGGCATGAGTAGCAGCGGGAGGTGACGCAGGACCGATAGCGAGTGACAGGTTCCAATCCAACCATCACGGAGGAGATCTGGTAATGCGGACTTTCAAGGGAGTCGTTGGGCTCACCATGGCCGGCGCGCTGGCGCTGATGTCCATGCCGGCCCTGGCACAGGACGAGTCGCCGGCCGCGGCGGCCGCGATGGAGCCTCAGACCATCTGCTTCATCCACGAAGACCTCGAGACCGAGTTCTGGCTGGCCGGCCACAAGGCCATGACCGAGACGCTGCGCGCACAGGGCCACGAGGTCCTGGAGCGCTACGGCCCTGACGCCAACGAGCAGCTCGAGCTGCTCAAGGACTGCATCGCCCAGGGCGTCGACGCCGTCTTCGTCATCCCCAAGGACGGCTCCATCGCGCTGACCCTCATCGAAGAGGCCAACAAGGTCGACATCCCCATCGGCATCTTCAACCGTCCGCCGCAGAGCGAGGATGGCGCCGCCATCGTCGTGCAGGCTGACAACCGCACCATCGCGCGTGATGCCGTCCAGTACATCGCGGACGAGGCCGCGAAGCTAGATCGCAAGGTGACCCCGCTCATCCTCGTGGGTGACCTGGGTGACCCCAACGCGGTCGGCCGCTATGAAGGCTTCTACGATGCCATCAACGCCAATGCCGACCTCTTCAACCTGCAGGCCGACGGCAAGGCCATCGAGGTCCAGACCAAGTGGGACGCCGCCACCGCGCAGGCCAACCTGCAGGCGGCCATGACGGCCAACCCCGAGGTGGACTTCATCATCACCTCGTCCGACTTCCTCTTCCAGACAATCCAGGGAATCCTGGAGCCGCTGGGCAAGTGGGTCACGCGTGACCATCACAACCACGTCCTCCTGGCCGGCCTCGACGGCGACGTCAACGCCTGCCGCCAGATCAAGGCCGGCTTCGTCGACTCGACGGGCGTCCAGGACCTCTACTACGAGGCCGAGCTGATGATGAACGCCCTCCTCGAGGCCCTGGCCACCGGCGAGACGCAGCCTGACGCCTGGCTGCCCGATCCGGGCTTCGCCCTCACGGCCGGCAACC